>CALIHL010000080.1 GCA_938022935.1 uncultured Saprospiraceae bacterium | reverse complement strand
TCCCGTCATATCGCATAACGGTACTCTACTTTTGAGTTATGATATTCTTCCATTCTACCATATAAATCACACAGCATGAAGTTAGAAATCAAGAACTTAAGCAAGAGATATAAAAAGAATCAGTATGGTCTTAAAAACTATTCCCTTGAGCTGGAAAGTGGCATTCTCGGACTCTTAGGACCCAACGGTGCAGGAAAGTCTACACTGCTTAAGATGATAGCGACAATTAGCAAACCTTCAGACGGGACAATCTATCTCAATGGACAAGACATTGTCCAAGAACCTAATCTCATGAGAGCACAATTGGGCTACCTGCCCCAGGATTTCGGTGTATATCATAATCTTAATGCCTTTGAATTCCTCAACTACATGGCTGCTATGAAAGGCGTTGGAGGTAGTCATTTAAAAAAACGAATACATCTATTACTAGAATCATTAAACTTAATTGATAATGCAAAAAGATCCATAGGCACTTACTCTGGAGGAATGAAGCAACGCGTTGGGATCGCCCAAGCATTATTAAACAACCCTAAGGTTATATTGCTGGACGAACCAACAGTTGGATTGGATCCACAAGAAAGAGTGGGTTTCAGAAATTTGATATCAGAATTAGCCGATGATGCCATTGTGATCCTTTCCTCGCATATCGTCTCAGACATAGATACTATATCAGATCAAGTGGCGATCATGCAAGATGGTCAACTTTTAGTTCTTGATGATATTGACGAAATTATAAATAGTGTCCAAGGCAAGGTAGTCACCACAATAATTGACAAAGCATCTTTGACAACATTTAAGTCTACGCATACGGTGATCAACACTATGCGTGAAGGCAACAACATCAAAGTGAGATACATAGACGATCATGTGACAGATAATATCAATAAAGACATAACACAAGAAGATGCAACATTAGAAGACGCCTACTTATATCTAACAAAAAAGAACTGATATGAAAAGGACAATTACTTTAGTAGAATACGACTATCTCCAGCGCGTAAGAAGTTATAAGTTTCTGATTATTCTATGTAGTAGTCTATCGTTTGCTTTTCTACTGATCCCAGCAACAGGATCAAACTATAGCACTGTAAGTATCGGAGAATATGTAGGTCACAACAACTCAGCGTGGGTAGCCTATGTAACGGCTATGATGTCAAGCATTTTTATAAGTCTATTTGGTTACTATATCATCAACAATAGCATACTAACAGATCAAAACACGAAAATGGGCCAATTGGTAGCAGCTACTGATATCACCAACTTCCAATACCTGATCGCCAAGTTCTTAGGCAATTTTCTGATACTCTTTACAACTATCATTTGTACATTTTTAGTTGCGGTAGTGTTGTTCTTTATGCGAGGTACTGGTTACCCATTCGAGATTAGCCACTTCTTAATAGCATACCTACTCATTCCTATTCCTACAATTGTTCTGATATCTTCTTTGGCTATTTTTTTGGAAGTGATTTTTAAAAGGAAGAGTGTTTTACAAAACACAGTCTTCTTTATATTATTTGGTATCATGCTTACCCAAGGTTGGATGGGCGTCAATGGTGACGCATTCGGCACCCAATATCCTATTCAGGAGATGGAAAGAATTGTCGAAGAATTGAACACCCCTGGCGAAAAACAAAACATAAACATTGGGTTTGTCATCAGACAACGTACTCTTGAAAAGAGATTCGAATTTTCGGGCATTACTATAACAGCTCCTTATCTCTTATCTCGGTTATTGTGGCCATTACTAGGCTTCATACTTGTATATCTTGCGAGCAAGTTCTTTCATCGATTTGAATTGAGTGATAAGTCTTCCCTTTCCAAAACGAACTCTGCAATTCAGTCTAATGATCTCCAAACTTTTGAGTTTCAAGAAATGGATATATCGTCAATGCCTATACTTGAGAAGTCCTTGGGCATAGGCCCTGTATTCAAAGCGGAATTTTTAATGCTTCTTAGAAAAGGTAAGAAATGGTTATGGGCACTGAACCTCATAGGAGCGGTGCTACTTGCAATGACACCTATTGATGTAGCACACAAATATATACTTCCTGTTCTTTGGTTTTTACAAGTTCATAGATGGGCAGATATCGTAAGCAAGGAGAAGGCGTCCCAGATGCATTACTTCGTTTACTCTTCGTTTCGACCTGTTCAGCGCTTGCTTACCGCTCAATACTGTGCGGGCATCAGCTTGGCTCTTTTGCTGGCCTCGCCATTGATCGTTCGATACCTTTTACTTGGTCAATGGTTGCCTGTTCTTGCGATATTATGTGGAGCAGTTTTTATTATAGGATTGAGTGCTTTCATAGGTATCGCGACTGGAGGCAAGCGTCTATTTGAGATACTGTTTTTCTTCATCGCTTATCTAGTTGTTAACGGCATGCCTTATGTTGACTATTTGGGAGCACTGAATACTTCAGTTATGTACTTGTTTGTTTTATCAGGTCTAACGATTGCTTTAGTAGGATTCAGTTTTCTGCTTAGAAAAATGGAATTGCGCAGGATGTGACGTCTATTTGGTACATCAATATATTCTTCTTAGGACAAGCGTGCATAAGAACATGTTAATGCTGTAAATGTTAAATATTATAATTAAAGAAGGACGAATAGTGACCTTATTAGATATAGACGTCTCAATCCCATAACTTAGGAATCAATAACCCAAAGATTCAAGAATTGATTCCTAAGACCTTGAACGTACCTATTTCTCTAAACATAGAGAACATCTGTGCAAGTCTTATTAGTCGTCGTTCTCGTTAACGTACTTATTCAATAATCGATTTATAGGACTTGCACTTTTTCCTTATATCACTTGTATTATTAGATCATCCCCTTCAACTCCGCAAACGCAGCATCAAAACCTGCAGCATTCTTTCCACCTGCAGTCGCAAAGAAAGGTTGCCCTCCTCCACCGCCTTGGATGTGCTTAGCGAGTGTTCTAATCATCGTACCAGCATTGAGTGAATCAGAGACCAAACCTTTGCTGATGAGCAAGAGCAAGTTGGCCTTAGGGCCTGCATCAAGTCCTAATAGGATAATGCCTTCTTCTATGCTTTGTTCTAAACTGTAAGCGAGGGTTTTTAGTCCATCCATATCAAGACCATCTACTTTAGTTGTCAAAACCTTGACACCGTTTATAGTTTCTACTTGACCTAGTAGTTCGTCTTTCATGCCAGCCGCCTTCTCTGATTTGAGGCCGGCGAGTTCTTTTTCTAATGCTTTGTTCGCTTCCATCAAAGCACTGACTTGCTTAGAGACATTCTTAGGATTCTTAAAGAGTCCTTTCACATCATTGAGCTCTGAGATAAGGCCATTAGCATAGTTGTCAGCTTCGTCCGCTGTAACCGCTTCGATTCTTCTGACACCAGCTGCAATCGCTGATTCGCTCTTGATCTTAAAGAAGCCGAGTTGTCCAGTTGCTTCTACATGGCAACCACCACAAAGCTCTACAGAGAACTCTGGGTCAAATGTAATCATGCGTACATGCTCACCATACTTCTCACCAAAGAGCATCATCGCTCCAGATTCTTGCGCTTCTGCGATCGGCACATTACGCCGCTCTCCTTTGCTGACATTTTCCCGGATCTTTCTATTGACGATCTGCTCGACAGATGCGATCTCTTCGTCACTCATCTTCTCGAAGTGAGAAAAGTCAAATCGTAATTGTTTCTCATTAACCAAGGAGCCTCTTTGTTGCACATGGGTCCCTAAGACTTCGCGAAGTGCCGCATGCATCAGGTGCGTCGCTGAGTGATTGTTCTCGGTCAAGCTTCTCCTCTTTCCATTGACTTGGGTCGTGACGGAAGCCGTCATGTCAGTTGGCAACTTGTCTACATAGTGTATGATAAGGTCATTCTCTTTCTGTGTATTGATCACTTTGATCTCTTGATCGCCTACGTGGATGACACCTTTGTCTCCAGCTTGTCCCCCACTCTCTGCGTAGAATGGCGTCTTGTCCAAGACCAAGTGAAACACTTCTTTGTCCTTCACTTTGACCGTACGATGCTTTACGATTTTTGCACCATCCGACTCTAAGTGATCGTAACCTATGAACTCCACTTTGTCGACATCATGTACTTCATGCCAGTCACCAGCTTCTTTTTTCGCATCCGCACGAGATCTATCTTTTTGTTGTTGTAGTGCTGTTTTAAATCCTGCATCATCAACCTTCCAGCCATCTTCAGATCCAATAAGCCGCGTCAAATCTATCGGAAATCCAAATGTGTCATAAAGTTCAAAGGCAACATTTCCGTCAAGGGTATCGCCTGATTGAAGTGATAACTGATTTAATCGCTTTAAGCCACCCGCAAGTGTCCTCAAGAACCCCTTCTCTTCTTCTAAGATAATCTTTGTGATGAAGTCCAACTGAGCGGTTAACTCTGGAAAGACTGTACCAAATTTATCTGAGAGCAATGGAAGCAACTTGACCAAAAGTGGTTCCTTTCGATCTAAGAACGAGTAGTAGTAACGCACTGCTCTTCTGAGGATCCTTCTGATGACATAGCCAGCACCAGTATTGGACGGAAGCTGACCGTCTGCGATCGCAAAGCTGACCGCTCTGATATGATCCACGATGACTCGAAATGCTATATCTTTCTTCGCGCTCAGGTCATAACTGCCGTTGTATTTGACGGAAGTCTCATCCTCTAATACTTTTATGAAAGGTGTAAAAAGGTCTGTATCGTAGTTGGATGTCGTCTTCTGAATCGCCATACAAAGACGCTCAAAACCCATCCCAGTATCTATATGCTTATCTGGCAGCTCCTCCAAGGACCTATCCGCCTTTCTGTTGAATTGTATAAAGACAAGATTCCAGATCTCGACCACGAGCGGATCATCCATATTGACAAGATCACGCCCTGGTGTCTTCGCTCTGTCTTCATCAGAACGCAGGTCGATATGTATCTCTGAACAAGGCCCACAAGGACCGGTCTCGCCCATCTCCCAGAAGTTGTCTTTACGATCAAAGTATAGGATGCGATCTGCTGGCACATACTGCTTCCATAGATCTGCAGCTTCATCGTCAGCCTCAAGGCCATCGGTCTTATCTCCTTCAAATACACTGGCGTATAATCGATCCGCAGGCAGTCCATACACCTCCGTGAGCAGCTCCCAAGCCCATCCGATGGCTTCCTTCTTGAAGTAATCGCCAAATGACCAGTTGCCTAACATCTCAAACATCGTATGATGATAAGAGTCGATGCCTACCTCCTCAAGATCATTGTGTTTTCCTGAGACACGAAGACACTTCTGCGTATCCGCGACACGTCTGACATCAGGCACTTTGTTACCCAAGAAGAAGTCCTTGAACTGGTTCATCCCCGCATTGGTAAACATCAAAGACGGATCATTTTTATTGACGATCGGTGCTGATGGTACAATCTTATGTTGCTTAGACTCAAAAAAATCAAAAAACTGCTGTCTTACTTCATTAGCTGTCATCTTATACTCGTTTCTACTATTTGATGTTTTCGTCCTTCCACCGTTTAAACATCAACCCACTTCTTAAATAATTCCTAATAATTCAAATAATCGCGACCACCAACTGATGATCAAATGTTTAGACATTACAATTTTACTGCAAGTGATTGCAAAAAAAATGCCTTAACCGCTTTGCGCATCGGAGATAAACATTAACTTGCAGAGCAATTTCCCATGCACATTTTCAATAACGCCGCTGCCGCGATTGGCAAAAGTACTATTATGTTGGAAATCGTCATTTGATGAGTAAAGAAAAGTACGTTTATAACGAGTCCACCCTGAGATATGAAAAGGTGGAGTTGTCATTTAAGAAGAGAATGTATCATACAATGGGCTACGTGTCTGCTGTAGTATTTACCTCTCTTATCCTCTTTGTTCTCGCATACCTTTACTTACCTACTCCCAAAGAAAAATCATTAGAACGTGACATTTCTCAGATGGAATTCTACTACAACGACCTTGCTGATCAGTATGATGCTCTCAACGCTGAGATAGATCAATTACAAGATAAAGAAGCAGGCGTACACCGAGTGGTGTTTGGACTTGATCCAATAGACGAGTCAGTATGGAATGGTGGTATCGGTGGACGAGAAAACATCATCCGACTCCGTAACAACATGGATGCGGACTCTCTTTTATCAGCTACGCTCACTAAGCTAGACAAACTAAAAAGAAAGATATCAATACAAAGTGCTTCACTGGATACATTGGCTAATATAGCGCATGTCCATGAAGATAGATTAGCTTCTATACCATCTATCAAGCCGATACAAGAAGATAAACTCAAGCGTAAAGTACGCCATATGTCTGGATATGGCATGCGTATACATCCAGTGCATAAAGTAAAGAAGATGCACAAAGGGATCGACTTCACCGCTCCTAAAGGCACAAAGATCCAAGCTACTGGCAATGGTGTTGTCAAGAAAGTGGAAAAAAGAAGAACTGGTTATGGCACCAGCATATTGATAGATCACGGTTATGGATTTACCACACTTTATGGCCACTTAAGCGAATCTAAAGTCAAAAAAGGCCAACAGGTAAGTAAAGGTGAGGTGATAGGGCTTGTTGGAAGCACTGGCACATCAACAGCACCACACTGTCACTATGAAGTAAGGATCAATAATAACCCAGTAGATCCTATCGACTACTGCTTAGATGGTCTGACACCTGAAGAGTATCAGCTCCTCGTAAACATGGCGCTTGAAGAGAATCAGTCTTTCGATTAAGACAAGACTTTATCCACATAATTTATTCTTATTAGTCGATTAATCCTTGCGGTTGATATAGACCTCTATTGGGCTTACGCCAAATGTTATAATTTAAACTTGTCATCTTAATTCTCTTTGAGAAGGAGACTCTTGACCAAATTATAATGTTATGGAGCTTTCAATCACTACGCTACTAAACAAGAATACTTTCAAGTTAAGCTTTGGAGCAATGCTCCTACACTCTTTACTATTTATCTTTCCAGTTGATCTTTCAAGTCAACATAATCAAGGTCTCTTGGTAGAATATTATGATGGCAGCAACTTTGAAAAGCTAGTTGCCACCAGAACTGAAAAGGTGATCAAAAAATACTGGAACAATGTACCTCCCGTAGAAGGTATAGATCCACAACAATGTTCTATAAGATGGACTGGAAAGTTGAAAACACCAGTGACTGGGCAGTATGAGTTCTCAGCCAAGGTTGATGACGGGATAAGAATATGGATAGGCGACGAGTTGGTCATAGATGATTGGCAGCTCAATGACATGGGCAGATTTAAGGGAACTATCAAACTGGAAAAGGGCGCATACTATGATTTAAAAATCGAATACTTCAACGCCATGATCGAAGGCGAGATAGAAGTACTCTGGAAGATCCCAGACCCGAACAAGAGTTGGTGGAACAGAATGTTCGATACAGATTATAAAACCATCAAGGCCGAGTATTACTATCAGCCAGATAACACTGAGGCATTGGCCCTTGTAGAGACAAAGAAACCAAAGCCACCAATTACAAAAAAGAAAGCTGAGCCAAATAAGAATAACGAATCATCCAAAACTAAAAAGACAATAGCGAAGAAAGCTCAACCTTCACCTGTAGCATTTGCTCCTGTTGAGGTAGAGACAATAGCTGAGGCCATCAAAAAGTACACGCCCAAGAACATAGAATTTGACAGAGCGCAAAGTGTGATCTTAGCATCATCTTATGACGACTTAGACCAATTGGCAGAGTTCTTAAACAACAA
Organism: uncultured Saprospiraceae bacterium; assembly: GCA_938022935.1. Lineage (GTDB taxonomy): Bacteria > Bacteroidota > Bacteroidia > Chitinophagales > Saprospiraceae > JAJRXG01. The sequence goes on along the minus strand of CALIHL010000080.1, from coordinate 5,438 downwards.
ACCCTCCCTAAGTATCATCATCAAAGGACATACTGACAATGTTGGCAACGCAGAAAAGAACCTGGAGCTTTCACAAAAGAGAGCATATGCGATCGCCAGCTATCTGGTAAAAAAAGATGTTGATGCTCAGCGGATCACAGCCAAAGGATATGGTGGTTCTCAACCACTTTTCAAATCAGAAGGTGGCGTGTATCACCCTCAGAATCGGAGGGTTGAGTTTGTGATTAGTGATACGGCCGTTGTGGTTAACCAAGATTAGAAAACTGAAACAGGACCTAAGAAAATGATCTTATTCTAATCTCCATATATCTGCCTAAGACCGGCTATATCTCCTGCCTGAGGTCCTTTTATACTTGAAGATCTAATGTCATCACCCATGACCGTTCCTGGAGCACTATGCCCTAATCCAAGCGCATGACCAGACTCATGGAGCACATACAAATAGAAGACATCGCAATCATCAGTATACGATGGACTCAGTATGATATGTCCACTAATCAGATCACACGGAGATATTGGGATGTTGGGCACACCAAGACCTCCAGTATTGATATCTGCTACATATAACTTAAGATCGCTGTCGCTATCATCCGCTAACTCCTCTACTTCGAAGTCAGCAAAGAAGGACCAATCTCTAAGGGCTTTCCGTGCTCGACCTTTTGCACAACTCATCAATGAAGAAAATGGCTGAGTGGGTACATTTAACTCTTGATGAGTATTAACCGCTGATGGTTCTTCTTGAAAACTATAAGTGATAACTCCTCCACTCTTTTGTGGGCCTATGGCATCTCTTCCAGAAGGAGAAAAGGCTCGTTCTTCTCCCCATTTAAATCCGAAAAGACAGTAATCACCTTCAAGATCTGTACAGCGCTCCCCTAACACTTGTACACACTGAGCAAACGGATTGGCATCTGATACTGCTGGTTCAGCGTCTGTACATGCCACATGGCATAGTAACAAAGCGAAGTAAACGACTCTTTTGTTAATTGTGAGAATGGGCACATAGATATAACGATCTGACAACTGCAAATGTTGACAATCTCTTGTGAGTAGACAACAGCCTGTCGTACGACTGACAACAGTCCTTTTGTAGCCGACATCTCAAAGCTATACTTCTGTATCTGGATTTTTATGATGTCTCGAAACTCGTCTCTCTTCTCTTCTATGCTATCACATTCACTTCAGTGACGAGCTGTATCTGATATGTATCTAAGACTTTCTTTTGGATCTGACGAGATAAGTTGATGATGTCTTGACCATTATTAGATCCATGATTGACTAATACAAGCGCTTGCTTTGTGTGTACTCCTACATCACCCACCTTGATCCCTTTCCAACCACAGCGATCTATCAGCCACCCCGCAGGGACCTTACAGTGCGTATCTGAAACGGGGTATGAAGGCATTTCAGGATGCCGTATTACTAAGTCATTATAGTTTTCGATTGGGATGATCGGGTTTTTGAAAAAGCTGCCGGCGTTAGGGATTTGAAGTGGATCTGGGAGCTTTGAAGATCGGATAGCTATAATCGCTTCACTTACTTGCCTTATTGTAGGGTCAGTGATGTCATTTTCTTTTAGGACAGCCTTGATATCCCCGTAAGAGACATTGACTTGATGGTGCTCTTCTTTTGTTAATCTAATTGTAATCGATGTGATCACATACTGATCCTTCGACTCATGCTTAAAGATACTATCGCGGTAGCCCAACTTACATGCCTCTTTGGTCATGTGAAACAGAGCGCCGATCTGCTTATCCATGCAACCGACACTGATCAATACATCCGAAAGCTCAGTACCGTAAGCTCCAATGTTTTGCATAGGTGCTGCTCCACATTTACCAGGGATCAAACTTAAGTTTTCTATACCTCCAAGTCCTTGATCTATTGACCACATTACCACGTCATGCCAATCTTCTCCTGCTGCGATTCTAACCTCTTTCCAAGTCGATCCTTCATTGATTACTTCGATGCCTTTCAGATCTATCACAAAAACTGGTCGTTCAACATCCTTTACAAACAGCACATTACTACCCTCACCGATGATGATTGGATTAGGATGTTGTTTGCAAAGAATGCGAAGTTGATCAATAGATTCGATCACGTGTATCCCAGATACATTGTGATCCACTTTGAAGGTATTGTAAGGACGTATACTTTCCAATCTTAAAATTCTGGGTCTGTGGCCTGCTTTAATTTAGGGATATTAAAATCATAGCCTATACCGATGTTAAGTGTATTAGCATCAGTATCGTTGGACCATCCGTACCTCATAAAAAGATGCACATCAAAACCGCTGATCCCATATCCAAAATCTCCTTCTATAACATACGTCCTAAAATATGGACGCTCTACTCCATCTTCTTTAAATGAACCTTTTAAGTACCACAACTCTGTCTTTGAGTATTGGACACCACCGCCAATGCTAAAGCCAAACTTTCCGTCCTTGTTAAAATTAGAATTACCAAAAAATTCAAACTTTGCAAGTATAGGAAAGCTCATCGCTCCCAGTCCTTTATAATCTCCAGTGCTCAAAGCAAGCGGAGACCACTGAAAAGTAACTTCGGGTGAAAATGAAAAGTCAGGTCCGCCAATCCAAATCTTAGGACCAAGCCCTAAGTTAATCACAGCACTTCCAGCACTTCGTGAAGCGATGTCATCACTTGGGTTTGCATAACGATTATATAGGTCATGCCTAATGGTTCCGCCCCAAGCTACTGACTGAGCTGAAACAGAGACAGCTCCCAATAGAGCAAAACTTAAGACGATGATATATCTAAACTTTTTCATTGTTTTTATTAAGCTGTTGCTGTTATGTCAAACTGCAAACGAGCTAAATTCTTGTATATCCCGCCGTCTTTTTCAGTTAATTCTTGATGCGTCCCTTCTTCTACGATCTGTCCTCCTTCCATTACATAGATCCTATCCACTTCTCTAATAGTCGATAATCGATGTGCTATGATGATCGAAGTGCGTCCTTCCATCAAGACGTCCATTGCATCTTGCACAACTTTCTCTGATTCTGCATCTAAAGAAGAAGTTGCTTCGTCCAAGAGCAAAATCACTGGATCCTTCAATATAGCTCTGGCGATCGCAACCCTTTGCTTCTGACCACCTGATAACTTGATGCCTCTCTCTCCTACTAAGGTCTCCATCCCTTCCGGAAATCCTGAAATAAACTCCCAGCAATTTGCCTTGATCGCAGCTTGCTTTACCTCTTCATCTGAGGCACCAGGGCGGCCATATCTGAGATTCTCATTGATAGTACCTCCAAATAAGATCACCTCTTGCGGCACGATACCTATGTTGTGTCTAAAGGCTCCCAAGTCGTAAGACTCTATCGACTTACCATCTACAGTGATGGCTCCTTTATCTAACTTATAAAAGTTCATGAGTAGCCTTACAATGGTCGACTTACCACTACCACTCTGTCCGACCAAAGCCACTTTCTCTCCAGCCTTAATATTAAAATCTATACCCCTAAGAACTGGCACTTCTGGACGCGAAGGGTAATTGAAATGAACATCGTCAAACGCTATATCTCCAGTCAACTTAAGCGAAGGGCGGTCTTCTACAACCTCGAGTTCAGAAGGTTGATCCAATATCTCTTTTACCCTTTCTGTCGCACCCAACGCGCCAGCTATACTCGTATAAAGATTGCCAAGACTTGCTATCGCTCCTCCGATCATAACAGTGTAGATCACAAATGACAGTAAGCTTCCTGCATCCATCTGACCATTCTGCACCATATATGCTCCTCGCCATAGGATAAAGAGTATACTACCGAATAACAAGAAGATAATAAAGGCAAAGAAGAGTCCCCTAACCTTTGCATAGGATAAAGAGATCTTTACCATCTCCCATATGCTATCTCCATATCTATTGGTTTCAAAACCCTCATTGGCAAATGCCTTGACTACACTGAAGTTTTGAAAAGTCTCTTCTACTATTGTATTGGTCTTTGCTAACTGATCTTGTCTTTTCTTACTTAGTTTCTTGATGTACTTACCAAACACCATCGCTAACACAACCACCGCTGGGATTGTCAACAACATCACTAAAAACAAACGAGGCATCAAGAATGCTAATACGGTGATCCCTAAGATCAAGATCATAATCTGTCTTATAAATTCGGCAAGAGTCACTGAGAAAACTGCTTGCAATTGCTCCACATCAGCTGTTATCCTACTCGTCAACTCCCCAACTCTAAATTGCTCGAAGTAATCCATAGGCTGAGTGATCAGCTTCTTGTACACATCCTTGCGTACATCCGCCATCCCTCGCTCACTCACTTGCGCAAACAAGATCGTCTGCACGAAAGAAAGAATCGCCCTAAGAGCTAGTATACCAAACATGATCAAGCCCCAAGTATTGAGATCAAAGTCAAACAGTGGCGTACCATTTAACTCATCAGTAGCAGCACTAACCATCTGACCAGGAATACCCATGATGGCCATCATCAAGGTACTACCAATCACCAACAGAAACAATGCACCATAAAAGTAGCCTGAGTATGGTTTCAAATAGCGAAACATACTCAACGCAGAACCCAGTCCTGCTTTGGTGATACGTGCCTTTTTCTTTTCTTCTGCCATTATTCTATTTAGAAATAAATTCTAAGCTTTTAACTTACAATTACAGCCATCGCTAGCCTCCGACTCTTTCCCGACGCTAACGGTACGGGATAAAAAAAGGAGAACCCACCCTTCATTTTGTATTCGCTATTTCTCATAATTACCAATTTGCTAATTAACTAATTAGCACATTCGCTCCTCGACGCTCGCCTCTAACTACTCAAGGAGAATCTGCCCTTTATTTTACTAGCCAATGATGTTCCCTCACTCCACTTCAACTTCTACCTGACGCTTCGGTGCGGGATGTTTATAAAAGGAGATCAGCTCTTACAACTTTGTTCCATTCACTAATTCTCACATTCACTAATTTGCTAATTACATATCACATTCACCAATTAGCTAATAAACCATTAGCACATTATCTAATTAGCACATTAGCACATTAACTAATTAGCACATTATCTAATTATCCCCCTCATTCCACATCAAGAACGCCTTGAGAAAATCACCTAAGTCACCATTTAACACCGCATCCGTCTGAGATGTTTGATGATTCGTGCGATGATCTTTCACTCTTCTGTCATCAAGTACGTAAGATCTGATCTGAGAGCCCCATTCGTTCTTCATTTTTCCTGATTCTATATTCTTTTTTTCTGCCCGCAATCTTTCTAATTCTGCTTCATACAATCGAGACTTCAACATCTGAATGGCCTTCTCACGGTTCATATGTTGTGATCGCTCTGCTTGACATTCTACAACGATACCACTTGGCAAGTGGCGTACACGTACGGCAGACTCAGTCTTATTGACATGCTGTCCTCCAGCACCACTTGCGCGAAATGTATCCCAATCTAAATCAGCAGGATT
>CALIHL010000079.1 GCA_938022935.1 uncultured Saprospiraceae bacterium | reverse complement strand
AAGTACTTCATCTTCTGCTCCTCAGATCCAAATCTATAGATAGGGTACATCACAAGAGAGCCTTGTACAGATGCCATAGATCTGATGCCACTATCTCCTCTCTCGAGCTCTTGCATCAGCAGACCATAAGTGATCTCGTCCATACCGCCTCCACCATACTTCTCGGGTAGACTTGGGCCTAAAGCTCCTAACTCTGCCATGCCTTTATACAGATGAAGAGGACACTTGGCTTCTTCACTGTAGTGTTCTATGATAGGTGTTACTTCCTTCTTTACCCATGCACGGGCAGCATCTCTGACCATGATGTGCTCCTCAGAGAGTAATCCATCAAGGTTATAATAGTCAGGTGCTTGGTACTGATCTGTCTTAATCTGTTTCTTTATATTTTCTGTCATCGCCTATGTTGTAAATCAAATATAGCTTTATTGGCACATTTATAAGTCAAAACGACCCATTTTATCCTAAATCGATGAATAAACCGTTTTGGGGGTATGGGCTAAGCAATTGGCCTATGTATAAAGGTAATAATACATGTCGCTAAAGGTGAGGACTTACTTGTCGTAAATGCTGTAGCCGAGTTTTAGAACTTTACAAAAGGCAATAAAACAGCCTCTTTTTTGCTCTTCAGTTGAGCCAGATAAAAACCACTTTGCAACATGCTAATATCCGTTGTTGAGCCAACGTCCGATTTTGTCAGAATGATGCGTCCAGAGATATCTGTTATATGCAAGGATTCATCCCCTTGTAGGCCCGCAAAATGCAGGCTATTTTGTGCTGGATTAGGAAAAAGGACGACTTTAGAAGTGATGATGTCAGAAGTGGCAGTTGTCTGATCAGAGCAAGAGAAGATCGGTGCTGCGTCAAATAATTCTTCTAAACCTTGTGTCGAATGATACATATCGAAGTTATCATGTCCTATGTTTGGGACTAATTCTAATCTATGTCGTTCTTTAATCTCTTCTCCAAAAGTTTCTAAAATATGATTGTAGTAGATGAGCCCTTTTTCCAATCTATGATTCCCTTGCAATTGTGCTCGACAAGAACTTGGTAGGGTGGAAGCATTGGGATCATTGTCTCTTTCTCCAAGAAGATAAACTGCCTCTCGGGCTCTATACCATTCTTTGACTTGTGGAGCACCTGCTCTGCGATGATAAGTATAAAGATCATCGAGGCCGTAGCTATATTCATTGTATTCTACACAACCGCTGGGTACTTCAAACTGATCCATGCTGCCTTCAATCCTTCTTCTGTTAGACATATAGACATATGAACCTGGATTGGCGATGATACTTTTAGAAGATATGTTATGCTCTTGACATAGCAATTCAAATATGGGCGAGGACGCAGTATATCGATTGGTCAATTGTCCACCCGCAGAGTGACCCGTAAATATCATCGTGTTGAGATTAGAAAAATTAGAAACTACGCGCATGATAAGCGAGTCCAGAACTTCATAAGATGGTATACGGATGTCTCTTGGATTAGAAGATTCGTTACGTGAGTTGGCACCTACTTTCCATCCATCGGACGACCAATAGGGATAGTTTCGTCCCAAGTTATGATCGTTGATTTCTAATTCTGTTAAAAACTGTGGCGCGATCACTATAGTTTTGTCCCTGATATCAGGTCTTTGAGACAGCGCATTTTTCATGTTGTCATAGTAATCATCAGCATTGCGATTGGTGCCATGTATAACGATAACAAGCCTTTCTACATAATTGTCTCCCGCCTCAATATCATGACTGGTGTAATAAGGAAGTTTAATGGTCTCATTCTCTTTTTGAAATTCAAAAGAAGTGCCCGACAAGTTGTTGGATTGTGCATAGATAGTTGCATTGATAGAGCAACACAACATGACGATCAGAAGAGTAAGATGCTTTACATTTGAAATGGACATGAGTCTAAATTACGAATAATAGAAAGACTCACGTCAGGGTTTGGCGAGTCGATTTTTTGGTTGAAGTATTTCGCGAAAGCGTGATGGAGGCATCGATAAGGGCAAGTAGTTTAATTAACCTACCTTTGCGGCTCATTATAAAAACCGTTTTTTGGCATCATTTAAAGACTTAGGCCTTTCAGAAGAAATTTTGAAAGTCCTTGTAGAGCTTGGTTTTGAGAAACCAACAGACATCCAAGCAGAATCTATCCCTTTACTATTAGAGAAGAACAAAGATCTTATCGGCTTAGCTCAGACTGGGACTGGTAAGACGGCAGCTTTTGGCCTTCCTCTACTTCAACGCATAGATCCTAATAATAAAGCAACTCAAGCACTTGTACTTGCACCGACCAGAGAGTTGGGGCAGCAGATAGCTGAGCAGCTGCACACCTTTAGTAAGTACCAGACCAAAGTCAGTGTCCTTGCTGTATATGGAGGAGCAGCTATCGTCAATCAAATCAAAGCATTAAGAAAGCCGCAACATGTTATCATAGCAACACCAGGGCGACTCATTGACTTGATTAAGCGTAAAGCCGTGAAGCTCGATGAGTTACAATATTTGGTATTGGACGAAGCAGATGAGATGCTCAATATGGGCTTCAAAGAAGAGATTGACAAGATCCTATCTTATACACCTGATGACAAACTAACATGGCTCTTCTCGGCTACCATGCCAGATGAGATCAAGAGGATTGTGAGAAAGTACATGGACCAACCCATCGAGGTGAAGGTCAATACTAAGAATGAGGTCAACGCGAATATCGAGCACCAGTATATCGTTGTAAGAAGGAGAGATAAAGAGGAGGCGCTGCTACGTATCCTGGATAGTGATCCAGATATCAGAGGTGTAGTATTCTGTAGAACGAGATTGGATACCCAAGATCTTGCAGAGTTCTTGATGCGCAGAAAGTATCGCGCGGATGCACTACATGGTGACATGTCACAGGCGCAAAGAGATAAGGTCATGAAGCGCTTCAAGGCGAAGAGCTTACAGGTTCTAATAGCAACAGATGTAGCAGCAAGAGGTATCGATGTCAATGACTTGACCCACGTATTTCATTTTACACTGCCAGATCAGAATGCTTATTACACGCACAGAAGTGGTCGTACAGCAAGAGCAGGTAAGAAGGGTGTGTCAATTGCATTTATAGGTTCAAGTGATCAGTACAAGATCAAGATGCTTCAGAAGAAGTTAGGGATCAAGTTTGAAGCAAAGGAGATACCAAGTGCTGAAGACATAGTTGCTAAGGCTGTCGAAAAATGGTGTCATGAAGTACTTGAGACGAAGACTAAAGGCAAGCTTGATGAACAACTGATAGAGCAAGCTAATATGCTTTTTGGTAATCTTTCTAAAGAAGAACTTACAGCTAAGGTATTGCTCAATGAACTACAGAAGCTTAACATCGGTAGCGATAGAGATCTCAATGATCAGCTGAAGCAAAGAGGCGAGGGCGGAAGAGGTTCTGATCGAGATCGAGGTCGTGGTAGTCGTAGAGATGGCGGCGGCGGTAAAAATAAGTATAAAGGCAAGAAGAAGTTTGACAGGTCTGGACGCTCATCAAAAGGTGGGAAAAAGAAGAATAAATATCCTGAAGGTTTTTCAAAAGATGCTAAGAATCGATATAAAAAAAAGAAGAAGAAGGCTTAAACTAACAGTCGCAGTACCACCACTTTCTGATATCTTTTTCTAATTGATCGATGTGGTTGTTGACGGCTCTATCACCCTCATAGATAAGGTCGCCATCTTCAAGAAAGACGGTTTTTACTTTCTCGTTCTTCTCTAATTTGTATGCAAGAGAAAGATCTTCGATGCGATCTTTTATATCTGTTAACTTTTGATTTTCTAATTTGTAGATCAACTTTATCATGCCAGCTTAACTTCTTGGCGGTAGCTTTGTTTTTATGAGTAGGACATTGTGTCTTTAAAAAGACATGACATCTTGTTTCGCTTTCGCAAATAATCCAATCGTTATATCCACATCTTCAGCAGATGTCGCCCAAGAGCAAACACTGATTCTAATCACTGGTTCACCTTGCCACATAGATCCGCCGCACCAAGCTTTGCCGGATTGTTGTACGCCTTCTAAGACACTTTTAGTTATCTCCGAAGAAGAGCACTTGATCAAGACTTGATTAAAGACCACTTCATTGATAAGTTCGAAGCCTGCATCCTTTAAGCCAGCTCCCATTCTCTTAGCGTTGATATGAAGTCCGGTGACCATCTCATCTATGCCTCGCTTGCCCAGGTACTTCATGACTGACCAAAGCTCTAATGCTCTTGATCGTTTAGACATCTCTGGTCCATAAAGTAAAGGTTCTCTTTGATCGGTATAAATAATGTAGTCAGCGTTGGCTTGTAATGATGTAACCAGAGCTTCTGGATCGGCACACATGATGATGCCGCAGTCGTATGGAGTATTGAGTGTCTTGTGACCATCTACGGCCCACGACTGTGCTAACTCCATACCAGCAGTTAGATGCTTTAAGCTCTTGCAAGCTCCTGCCCATAAGCCAAAGGCACCATCTATGTGAACCCAAGCACCAGCTTTCTTAGCTGCTGGGCAGATTTCCATAAAAGGATCGTATCCTCCTGTGTTGACATTGCCGGCTTGAAGTAGAAGTAAGCATGTGTTGTCTAAAGCTGGTATGGTCTCAGGGATTGCTCTGCCTTGTTTATCAGCTTCTAACCACTCGATGTTATCAGATCCAAAGCCTAACATCACCAAAGTCTTTTTGACACTGGAGTGTACTTGTTTATGAGCGATGATTCTGATTGGAGGTGCACCGTTAAGTCCTTGTTTGTTGATATCCCAGCCTTGATTCTTCAATAGTCGATATCGTGCTGCGCATAAAGCACTGAGGTTGGCCATTGATGTTCCACTTACAAAACCAGCAACTGTCTCATCAGGAAGTCCAAAGATATCTTTGAGCCAAGCTTCACAGACACTTTCTAATTTAGAATTGATCGGTGAAGTCAAGTACAAACCTCCACATTGATCCCAGAAGTCCGTGAGCCACTTGGTTGCAATGGATACTGGTACAGCTCCGCCGTCAACGAAGCCAAAGAACCTGCCGCCTGTCTGAGCGGTTGTCGCGGGTCCGCCATATTGATTGAGCATGTTGATGACATCAAGGGCATCGGTTGGTTCGTCATTAAGTGGTTCTTCAAATGCTTTTAAATTTTCAATATTCTCATCGGAGGGAAATACATCCATATCTGCTATACCATCAGAGTATGCATAGGCATTTTTTCTTGCTTGCTCAAAGATGGTTTTATCTTTGAGCTCTTGGAACATCTTGTTTTGTATGGACATATCACGCTTTTAGTAATGTGAGGTAAATAATAGTCCACGGCAAACATAGTACATCCTTTACAGATAAACCGTTCTTGAGATCTAAGCGATATTCAGTCTAACTTTAATATCGGCTGATATAAGACCTGTCTGTTTCTTCTATCATGACTTTAGGGCGGGGTATTGCATCATCTCCTTTAATAAGAAAATCAATCTGCATGATATGATCTTTGATAGAAGGAGAATCGATATTGTGTTTAAGAATGATGGCCTTTAACTCTTGCAATACTCCGGCCTCAGTTGTCTGTGAGATAAAGTTGTAAAGATCAGTATCGTATGATGCGAAGTGGTCTGTTGGGATGGCATCAAAATATTTTAACCATGAAGCGTTAGAAGATGCTTGATCCAAGGTGACATACTGATGATGCTCCGCCATATATCTTGAGTAGACAATGTCATAGTATGACGGCATGTGTTTAGTTATAAGCTTAGAAAGCTGGGTTGTATCAATCCGGCCTTTTAAGTATTTGTATTTGAGTGCTTGATAATAGTGATGAGTAATTATGGTTTCTAATAATTTGTCAGTGTATTGCTTAGGGCCGAAATAAGATATATAGTCATCTTTATATTTCATTAAATATTTAAATCGCCGACCTTCAAAGTCATGTATTTCTGCAGTGTAGAGTACAAATGCGATTTCCTCAGAAGTGAGCTTCTTTTTTTTAATCTGCTTGAAAACGTTCCTCTCTCTTTTCTTTTGTTTCTTCTCTTTTTCAGAATAGGATTGTTGCAGTCTGTTCACATCTTCCCATAGTTTATGGTTTTGGGAAGCATTTAGTTTTTGGTCTTTTTTGACAAAATATTTTATGTTATTATAAAAGTTACCTAGACTGGAGTAGCCATCTATGCGACCCAATTCTTTGCCAGTATTTTGTAAAGCAAGTGTATATGGTATCCTATTGATATCATATTTTGTTAAGTACGCCTTGTCGACAGGCGCGTCATAGTCAAGTATGGTGACGTAAAAGTGCTTGTTGAGAAACTTGACAGTTTCTTCATTATGGAATACTTCTCTTTTGAGCTTCTTACATGGTGGACACCATGATGCACTCGCTATGATCAACGAGATTTTGTCGTTCTCCATAGCAAGTTGATAGTTCTTTTGTATGTCGTAGAAGTTAATCTCTGAACTATCAATATCTAAGCTTGGTACCTGAATCTTTTTTCGTTTAGGTAGCAACATCGCAGAGATTTGTTTTTCGCGTGGGATTAAGCTGATCTGTCCCCAGTTTGGTTTGAGACCGAGCTTGATAAAGTGATTCAAATCATGACCTTGGTTTAATTCTTTGGCTCTCAAGATGGGTAGTACATCTTCGGTTTTAACCGATGTCGTGATAAACTCTAATTCATTATAAATTTGGTCACCCAGTACCTTGTGGGAAAATACATTTTCTACAAGAACCCGATCCAGTGTATATTTTCCTCCTCTGAGTCTATAACTCACTTCAAATGATCGTGAAGCGAGATCAATAAGGTTCTGCTTGTTATAAGCTTTGATCCCTTCTTCTGTAAAATAATATTTTACGGAAGTGATAATCTCTTTGTCTGCATCATAATAAAATATACCTCTTGTTAAGAAGTTATCTTTCTTAGGTTCAAAAGAAATTAGGTAGTAATTAGTGCCTCCTATTTGCTCGTATCCATGTAGCTTATAGTCATAGTTTTTAAACTCTTTTTCACTTAGAAATGCTCGCGAGCTTTTATAGAAATCCAAAGATACCGCTACGGTAGGACCATTGGTAATCTCAGGTATCGGTTGAAGCATGTTGTAGGCGACATAAGATTTACTTTCTTTCACAATTTCCCCTTGCACTAATTGCACTTGATCGCGTGGCGCCTTCCATTCTGAAGGTAGATGATGTCTCGGGTGATTTTGATATTTTGATTTATGTACGTTTAACTCGCCCTCTGCTAAGTAGATCAACTCTGACTTGCCGACGTGTACCGTCTTCTCTCTATAGAAGCCTCCAACATAATGATCTTCATTGTGGAAGTGCTTTTCTACATTGCCCAAGGCTCTTGAGATCAATTGCTCACCACTTAACTGAGTGATGACGACATTGGGAGTTTCATAGATGGCTGCAGTCAAATTAACTACGAGATCGTATTTCAAGAGATCGGATATGAGAAAGCTCTTTGGTTCATAGCCGATATGAGAGAAGGTTATAGAGTCTACAAGGCTGACATTGTCAATCCTAAGTTGAAAATTACCATCACTATTGGATGTTACGCCATTGAGTGCATTTTGATATGATATATGTACTCCTGATATCGGAGAGCTGTCATAGTTGTCTTGGACGGTTCCTGTGATTATGGCATATTGGCCACTTAAAGAGTGAGGGAATAAATTAAAAGCAATGACAAGGACGAAAGCTGTAATTATAGTTGAGGACATTCTTTTCATGGCAGCGAAAGAGTAAGATGATATTAGTAAGTTACAATGTTGAACATCGCTTTAACTTATGAAACACCAGCCTTATGTCTTGTTTAACACTTGTTAAAGTGTCATTTTAAGTTTAACATTTTAGAATAACAATGCCTTTGGTAGTTATATCTACCTTATAAACCCTCCTTCAGAATGGATGATCTGTCCAGTGACCCATTCTGCTTTGTTGCTCACTAAAAAGCAGATAAGATTAGCTGTGTCCTGTGGAGTGCCCAGCCTCTTCATCGGAAATCTTTCAGTAAGATCTTTCTTGAGTTGCTCATCCATCCATCCCGTATCATTAGGGCCTGGATTAACTGAGTTAATGGTTATGCCCTTGCCGGCGATCTTTTGAGATAGAGTGGTGGTCAATGTTTCAGCTGCACTTTTAGTGACGGCATATGCTAACTCATCTGGCATCTGACCGAGTGACTGTCCAGATGTGATATTGATGATCCTACCTAAAGAAGTGTTTTTAAATCTTTTTATAAACTCGACAGTCAATAACGTGGTCGCCTTTATGTTGATGTTGTAATGCTTATCTAATTCTTCAGTAGAAAGGTCTTCTATAGTTGTCTTAGTGCTATAAGTAGCATTATTGATGAGTATATCTGCTGTGCCCATCGTTGCTTCCACTTCGTTAAGCAAAGTCAAGGTTGCATGAGGAGTAGAAAGATCCAGTTCAAGTTTTTCGCATTTGCGTCCCAGCGCTCTTATCTCTTCTTCAATTAAGTCTGGCTCGTTGGGTGCTACTTGCCAAGACATTTGCTTGTCGTAGTCGCTCCAATAAGTAAAGAAGATATCTATACCATCCTTTGCCAGTTCTAGGCAGATCGCACGGCCTATGCCGGCTAACCTGCTTACTCCTGTAACAATTGCTATTCTATTATGCATAAGAACTTAACTGATGGATTGTAATGACATCTAATGCAAAATAGCCTTATGGTATCATATAGACAATTAGAAAATTAGCCTAATCATGCAGTCTGCCCACCATCAACAGGCACACTAAGTCCTGTGATAAATGAACTCTGCGGATCACTTAACCATTGGATGGCGTTGACGATATCCGAAGTTTCACCGTATCTTCCGACGGGTATAGTGTGAACGAGTTTTTCACGGAGGTCTTCTCTTACTGAGAACATCTCCTCGAGCATTGGGCTATTAGTGAATACTGGACATACGGCATTGGCTCTGATACCATACTTAGCATACTCTAAAGCTGCTGTCTTGGTCATCCCTATTACGGCATGCTTGCTGGCTACATATGCGATCTGCCTTGGTAGCGCTTTCAGTCCTGCGATTGAGGCTATATTAACAATCGCACCAGAGCCTTGCTCTTTCATGATCACCAACTCCTCTTTCATGCAATAAAATACGCCTGTTTGGTTGACTGCAATCACTCGATCCCAATCCTCCAAGGTGTGTTCTCCAGTACGAAAGGCGTTTTTAGCACCGATGCCAGCGTTATTTAAAGCGATATCTATTTTTCCAAAATCAGTTTGGACAGATTGTATGACCGATTTGACTTGATCGTAATTAGAAACATCAAGCTGATATGTTTGGACTTTGGCAGATAGTGCAGCCACCAAACCTTTTGTTTCTTCGAGGCCTGTGGCATTCCAATCACTCAAAGCTAGAAGTGCGCCGTCTTTTGCATATTGGATGGCGGCAGCTCTTCCGATACCAGACGCTGCTCCAGTTATAAATACAACCTGATCTTTAAATCTCATGTGACTTTTTGTCTATTCGAACAATAATGAAAGCATTTCTGCTATACAAACTGGCTTCTCACTTCCTTCTCTTGTGATTACCGCTTCTGAGGTGATCTTAACGCCACCCATAGAGTGATCTTCGATGTTTTTTATGACCACAGCACATGACAGTTTACTCCCGACGGGCACTGGCGCTGGAAATCTTACTTTATTGACTCCATAGTTCACACCCATCTTCGCGCTCTCTACTGCATAGGCACTTTCCATAAATCTAGGTAGCAATGAAAGAGAAAAGAATCCATGTGCTATGGGGCCTCCAAATGGAGATTCTTTCTTAGCTCGTTCTGGGTCTGTATGTATCCATTGATAATCTTTAGTAGCATCAGCGAACTTGTTAACAAGGTCTTGAGTTACCTCAAATACTTCGTCTGCCTTGAATGTCTGCCCGATAGCCTCCTTTAATGCTGCTATATTTTTAAGTGTCAACATAGTCTTGATATTTTGTTCTCAAGATATACTCACTTGATCATAAAGAGGTATCACTTGCGTAGTATTATTGGCAAAGTTGAAAGCGGGAGAAGAGAAGCTTAATTGGTCTGTGTAACTTTCTTGAAGAACTTTGGTTCGACCACAAGAAGACCAAAAGATTCACAATTTTCTTTACCAGTATTGGAGTGGTGAGAACCATGTGCCTTCAAGATCGCACGCGAATATTTGCTGTCAAGCTGCTTAAACCACTTGAATCTCTGATGGATATAAACATCATGTATCAAGAAGTAGGTTAGACCGTACAAGGAGATGCCAATACCGACAAATAGCAACCAGCGATAATCAGCGTATAGACTGCCCGCCATGTAAGAGAACATACTCGGGATGGCGAAGACAACAAAGAACCGATCGTTCTTCTCCCAGAATCCTGTCTTCTCATACTTAGGTAGGTGATGATCTGCATGCCATGACCAAAGGGGGCCATGCATAAGATATCGATGAGCCGCCCATGCAGTAAACTCCATGCCCACATATGCAGCAAGTGTCACAAGGATATAAAAAACGGTGTCGCTCATAACGTAAAGTTACAAACTCAATCAATGAATAGCTAATAGAAAATAAGAGAAGTCTCTTCCTTATACTTCTTCTAAAGAAACCCGGTTGAAAGACTTAGAGAAGGCAGATCTGATCAGCGGGAGCTCAACGAAGAACTCTGTTCCTTTGCCAGCTTTTGACTTAAAGTGGATAGTACCTCCCATGGAGTCGATCATATTGGCCGCGATAGCCAGTCCAAGTCCCGATCCACTTGACTTAGTTGTGAATCTTGGCTTGAAGATCTCTTCTCGTTGATCATCTGGGATGCCTACACCGTTGTCTAAGACGCTGATGATGGCTTTGTTGTTTTCCTTGTAGAGTTTGAGTTCTATATAGCCCTTCTTGTCTTCTGGGATCGCCTGTATGCTATTCTTGACGATGTTGTTGAGGATACGGATCAGCTGATTCTTGTCCGCGTAGACACCTATGTCATCAATCGGCTCGATGAGGTGGATGTCCATATCCTGGCGATTGCGAAATAGATCATGGATGCGCTCGACCACGTCATTAAGCAGGATGCGTTGATTATCTGACTGCGGGAGTGATCCGAAATTAGCAAACTCATCTGCTATCTGATGCAAGTTCTCGACTTGATTCATCAGCGTGTCGCACATACGAAGCGTCAATGCTTCGGTGTTGTCTTTCTTTTGATTGATGGTACGCTGTAGGTGTTGAAGGCTTAGCTTCATTGGAGTAAGCGGATTCTTGATCTCGTGTGCTACCTGCTTTGCCATTTCTCTCCAAGCGTTGTCTCTTTCTACTTGAGCGAGCATGGTGGCATTGACTTCAAGCTTTTCGATCATCTGGTTATACTCTTTGATGAGTGTACCAATCTCATCGCTACCATTCCATTGTATCTTTCTATTGGTTTGATTGAGCTTTACATCCTTGAGGGTCTTGCCAAGTTCGATCAATGGGTTTCTGATGTACTGTGATAGACTAAACGAGATCGAAAATCCAATCAAAAACAAAAAGACATAAGCATTGAGTAAGAACTGAGTGAATGGTGCCATTAAGTCACTGGCACTACCAGGATTTGTCTTGTTGAAGTGATAGATTGAGATGATGCCGATCGCTATAAAGCTAAAGACTAATGTCAATAAAATCGAAAGCTGGATCCTGTTGCGTAGGTGCAACGTGCTTCCATAGTTAAACGACCACTCGCTTGGTAAGATGCTATCTTTTCTATTGACCACTCCGTATATGCTATAGAGCACTGAGCTGATTATAAATATCAATGAGAACACCGTGAAGACATTAAGTACGGGTACCGGATTGATGATGTAACTGTTGGTGCCATCTATGATCGCTATTGTTAAGAAAGCGCCCAAGATGATTGTCCATAAGATCAACCAAATGAGATTAACTCTTCTTGCTTCGATAAATAGATCGAGTAGGAGAGAGTAGATGATATAAGCTACAGTATGCACCAACATCACTCTTGCATCAAATCCCGTAAGGCATAAGATAGTGATCAAGCTACAGCAGTAGAAGAAGAACTTTGTTTCGTTAGTGGCATGAGCGACGATACGCTTATGCAGGAAGTAAAGGATCAAGTGTAAGCCTTGTACGGATATAACTAAGGCTGCAAGTGCTCCGATACTTAACAAGTCGAGTCTGAGAATGTCTAAGACAGATACCAACTTTAAGTGGATCACAGTCTCTGTACTCCACATGAAGAACGAGATCATAAGAGCTGAGACTACGCCAGAAAGCCCAACCTTGACATTAGCGGGTATACGGTTGAGATAGTCACCTAAAGTGGTTGTTCTTACGAATATCGATAATGGAAAAAGAAATGCTAAAAACCCAATAGACATCATCACAAAGGGATTGCCTAAGATCCCTGACATGAAGGTGATGACAACGAGTAAACTGATGAAGATGATCGTGCGTGCACTAATCTTCACAGTTATATTTGGTAGGCTATATTGGGGTATAGACATTGATAATGATATAACTAAATATTAAAGATAGTTATAATATGTTTTTTAGAGAAATATTTATTGGACTTAGTGCCGCATTTGAGTAGGAGTTCGGTTATCTGGCCATCCAGCGGGATAAAAATTGATCATATACCCTGTAGTTGCTGGTTATGATATCAAGCTCCTCATAAATCATCTCCTTTTCCAATAGAGCTTTCAGCGCTTGGCGTGCTGAAGATTCTGCGAGGTTGTATTGCTGTAAGAATGAAGCATTGAGTGTGCTCACATGACCTTCTTGAGCGATGCCTTTCATGAGCTTCCATTGATTAGATGATAGTAGTTGTCTATAATTGATGAAGGTGTTTTCATATTCATGGAAGATAGCTCTCTTGATATATGGGACTTCTCTTTCTGTAATTTTTTTATGTCCGAGGGAGAAGAGTCTATTGCAGCAATACTGAGTGTAAAAGGTGTGTATATTGGTCCAATCTAATATCTCATCAATTGCTTCATTCTCACCACACAAGTTGAGCCCTATATTTTACACCGCATTTATTTATGCGGTATAAAATATGTTGTTGTTGATGAAGTGATGGACTAATAAGCCTCAGAATACAAAGGACCGTCTCTTTATGATCGCTTGTCCAACAAAGCACTCACAAACTGACAGTCCTTTAAAATCAAAAAAAACACTTATGTCTATAAGGCAATTTTACTTTTACTTGTAGAGAGATGATAGTTATACGCTAAGGGATGATCTCTTGATAACTTATTGACACAACACATCAAAAGAGAAGCCGTCCAATACTTCCATACAAGCTCCCACTTGTACCTCTATTTTCTGGATCTGAACGTTTTCGTTGATGATGGGGTAGTTGGGTCTCTGAGGAGGTATGACAACTTCAGAAGTTGCTGATGGTACAATACCTCCGATCCAATTACCAACTGTAGCCCAATCAGTGTCTATGTCACCACCCCAGACAAATAAACCAGGGTCATAGAAACCAAAGTCGATTGTCATATTTCCGGAAGGGTCATTGTCAAACCAACAGTCTTCTGGGTCCCCGTCATTGAGCGGTTCTTCGCCTGCCGTGAGGACGATTATACCCGAGCGAATATCGCTAAAAGGACTTCCAGAACCGTTATTGTCATTATTTACGTCGTTATTAGCATTGGTGACATGACCATTGGTTGATACAAAGCCATGAAGTGGTTCGCCTACATCCCAATTATTAACCGACCAGACAAAAGGCTGATATTCTCCGGGGCCAACACCAAATCGATATTGGCCGTAATTATCAGTTGTTGTAACACCTAAATTATCCATATAAGTTAGTGTACTATCGATCTCCGTGTCACCCCATAAGAAAATTGACACTCCGGGTATGCCTGGCTCATTGGAATCATGGATTCCATCACGGTCATAGTCGTGCCACACTTTGTTGCCTATGGCATTAGGACCTATGCCTCCCGGGAGGGTACCTGTGATGTATTCCGATAATTTGGTAGCGCCATTCATAAAGTTAGCAGCAGTGATGTTATGAGGTGCGTAGTTGATATTGCCTTCTGTATCGTCATTGGACTCTCTGACGCAAAACGGTCGATCAAAGACTTCTACCTTTTCGATGTCTCCTGTGGCAGGTACAACAACTGCAAAGTGACTCACATCTCTTCTAAAAACACTAAATCCCCCATTGTACGGTTGCCTAAGATAGGAGTGATAAGGATTGAGTGCGTGGATGATAGTACCGTCTGTGTATGTGACCTTAATAGTAATATCTGCCGTAGCTCCTAAGTTACTCATATATGGTTGTTGAGTAAATTGGGCAAAGATGGTTGGATCAGTAGGGTCCAGTGTAGGTGGTAAAGTACCATTGTACTTGATGGGTTTATAAACGATATTACCATCTGGTTGATTTTGGATATCAGGATGTGCTGAGCCATATATGAGATAAACATCTGTATTCAGTGTGATCTCCCCTGGCATATCAAACCTTTCCTGCCATCTAAGTGCTTGTGGTTGACTATTCGCACGAGTATACGTCCTTTCTCCATTGATTAGAGACATTGTGGGAAATCCCTGTTGACTGGGTAGTTGATAATTCTGTAAAGAGGCTTGATCCATGATTTGTCCAGATTCGAAGGTGTCACCTACAAGATATCGATGCATGGCATAGGCAGAGAATTGGCCATGGCCATCCCAAGGGCCGAGTCCACTGGGGCGGGACTCCAGACAAGCATGATTACGCTGCATGCAGTCACTCCTCTCTTTTCCAGCGTCAGGGTCATTACTATCTTGGCAAGTAGGAGAGACAAACTCATAGGTATCTTGGATAAAATTCCAGATTGGCCCTCTTCCGCCACCATTACCTGTCTCACCTCCAAAAGGATACTCATACGTATTCGAAGAAGGATTGGTTAGCTGATAATGATTACCCCAGTGTGGTAGACTTAAAGAATGGCCCAACTCATGTATGAATACATCTGTATAGTCAAAACTGACGAATGCCTTATTCCCACCCCAACCTCCAGGCGCAAGGTTCAAGGTATTGCCGAAGTAAAAGGTTGAGACATAATCATCAGTGCCCAGATGCATATTAGCTAAGGCTTCCACAGCAATGGAGTTGATATAACCTCCATCTGCTATCGGGTGCTCGTTAACTTGACCTTGAGTCTGAAATTTTATTAATGTTTCTGTACCATCGCTGGTAATGATCTCGGGATATACGATAGTTTCTGGGAACACACCAAAGCGCACTACACTTGCCGGCATCGATGAGGCCAACTCCTCTAAAAAATCGTCAAAAATGGGCCATTGATGTGGGCCTGTATTGTAGTCCATAACATCCTGGTTGACCATAACAAGATTGAGCTCGGTATAAGGTCCGATCTTGAGTTCTGTTGGCGTTATTGATCTCGAAGCAGCACCTGCATTTACCGTAAGTGATAGTCCATCTTTGATCCAGCTTTTAGGTAGTGTTACGTTGAAGTAATTATTAAAATCAGGCGTGTTGATATCAAAGCTTAAAAGGTCTGGTAAGTTGGCTGGTCCTTTGAGACATAAGGTCCCAAGATTTGTACCATTGAGTGTTCCTTGAACAGTTACATCTGGAGAAGGGCCAGAGCCCGTAACAGCAACTTGGAGCAAGGCAGGTCTTTCTCCAATCATAAAAAACAAGGGATGACTCACAGCATGACGATGTGTCTGCGCGAAGAACACTTCTTCGATATTTGCAGAAGCATTAGTGGCGCCTGTGCAGTTACCTTCATCATTGGGTTCTGCAAATACATATTCTTGAAAGTTGTATGAGTTTGGTAAAGCAGCATTAGTATTGGCCCTGATCGTGCCCATGGATGCGGCATTGCTTTTCTGGTTCGTTTTAGATGAAGCGCGAGTTTGAGTATATGGCCCACAGCTGTCGCTGCAGTCGTGATATACAGTCTCGTGAGAAATCTCTATACTTGATGCGCTTTGACTTGTCAAGTCAACTCCACAAGAGATAATAGTAAACCATATTAATAGAATGGTTTGACTTATTGAAGCTATAGAAAAGTTGATGCAGTGAGTTGAAAGTTTTATTGTCATTTATTCAAATATGTAATAATTAATCTTTCTCGATTAAGAGCGTAAGATATAGAAAGACAAGTCTCGAGACAATACCACTTTTTAGTGGTTTTTTGATTTGAAAAGCTGAAGTGCTATTAACAAAAAAAGGACTGTCCTTTGTCATCGCTCTTCCAACAAAGCAATCACAACTGACAGTCCTTTAAAACAAAGAGGTAAGTTCCTTTCTACAGGAAGGTTACCTTTCCAGTTTTGATATCATACATACCTCCTACAACTTCTATCTCACCTTTGTCTTTCATCTCCGCTAAGACAGGACTTTCGTCAAGTATTCGTTGGATGCTAAGGTGGACATTCTTAGCTGCTACATTATTGACGAAGTCAATGTTGCCAGAGTTGCGCTGACTTGGATCTGCCGGTTCTGTGATGGCATCAACAGCTGGTTTAATCTTACCAAGCATAGATGTCAAGTTACCTAACTCGGCATTGTCACAGGCTCCTTTTACCGCTCCGCAGCTTGTATGTCCTAAGACTACAATAAGCGGCGTGCCTGCTAACTTACAAGCAAACTCCATACTGCCCAAGATGTCTGAGTTTATAAAGTTACCAGCTATTCTTACGCTAAATATATCACCTATACCTTGATCAAATATCAGCTCAGAAGATACTCTTGAGTCGATACAACTCAACACTGTCGCAAAGGGATATTGTCCAGTGCTTGTATCAGATACTTGTTGATTGAGGTTTCTGTTCGATTTTTTGCTTTCCACAAATCGAGCATTACCTGCTTTGAGTAAGTCCATCGCTGTTGAGGGAGTGACTGAAGATTGACTCTCTTTCGTCTGCGTGGCTGTGTTAAATTCTAATAAATTCATGTCGTTAATTTTTATAATTATTTGATTAGGCTCTTTTGGGTCCTAATTTGAAAAATGAGATATAGCTCTCCGGGTTAGTCACAATACCCCTTTCGGAAATAATCTTAACATCGATATTTCTATTGCGAGCTTTAAGATTGAAGTCTTCCAATATCTCAACGATGTCATGATCCAAGAACCTTGTCTTGATTATATTTAATTCTAAGAATGTATTATGCGGTAGTCTGTCCAGCTCTTTGAGTATGGC
This sequence comes from uncultured Saprospiraceae bacterium, assembly GCA_938022935.1. Classification (GTDB taxonomy): domain Bacteria; phylum Bacteroidota; class Bacteroidia; order Chitinophagales; family Saprospiraceae; genus JAJRXG01. The sequence continues at coordinate 35,056 of CALIHL010000079.1, read as the reverse complement.
ACCTTTGTTAAAGAATGTTACCTCTTCTGCCAAGGTCATTTTAACATGGTGCTTGTCGCCATCAGTACCTTCTATGTGTAGGAAGTGAGAGTTTTCAAAACTCTTGATTAGAATGACAACGACTCCGACTGCTAATCCCAAAGCGATGCCAACCAATAGATCGGTAAAGATGATCCCCAGCACAGTAACTATAAATGGTACAAACTGTTTCCATCCGAGGTTGTACATCGTCTTGAAAAGCGCCGGCTTTGCTAACTTAAATCCTACAATCAACAAGATAGCTGCCAATACAGAAAGTGGAATCATATTCAACAAACCTGGTATTAAAATCACCGAAAATAATAAAAAGAACCCATGAATGATAGCCGCCATCTTTGTTCTTCCGCCAGACTGAATGTTAGCAGAACTTCTTACGATCACTTGAGTGATCGGCAGTCCTCCGATCATGCCAGAGATGATGTTGCCTGTTCCTTGGGCGAGTAACTCCTTATTAGTTGGGGTTACTCTTTTACGTGGATCTAACTTGTCAGTTGCTTCCACACATAACAATGTTTCAAGACTGGCCACGAGTGCAATTGTAAAACCTGTGACCCATATCGCGGGATCTGTGATAGCTGAAAAATTGGGCAAACTAAACTGGCCTAAAAATGAATCAAAATCATCAGGGATAGGTACACTTACCAAGTGATCTTGGGAGATGCCATACGCCTCGTTTCCTTTAGTGACCATGTAGTATACGATACCCAATGCAACCGCTACCAACGGGCCTTGTACTAACTTGAATATTTTTCCTTTGCTACTTAAAACCTTGTCCCAAAGTAATAAAATCGCCAATCCAACAATTGCTATGATGGTTGGGCCAAGACTGATATTACTGAACATCACAAATATCTCTGAAAATGTATTTTCCCCATCGACTTGAAAGAAAGAGAAGTCACCTTCAGGATCAGCGTCATATCCAAAGAAGTGTGGTATCTGCTTCAGTATGATGATGATACCGATACCCGTCAACATGCCTTTGATAACTGATGAAGGGAAGTAATATCCAATGATCCCTGCTTTTAGAAAACCAAAGATCAATTGGATGACACCGCCGATGACGACAGCGAGTAAGAAGTTTTCATATCCACCTAAGGCCCCAATGGCTGTAAGGACAATTGCGGCAAGACCTGCTGCCGGCCCACTGACCCCAATCTGCGATCCACTTAAGCTGCCCACGACTATACCGCCCACGATACCAGCTATTAACCCACTAAATAGTGGAGCGCCACTGGCAAGAGCGATCCCTAAACATAGTGGTAGTGCGACAAAGAAGACGACTATACTTGCAGGGATATCATTTTTCAAAAAAGAGAATACGTTGTTATTATTGTTTGAACTCATTGTTAGAATAGTTAGTTGACACATGCCTCTATACATGCGGTCGTACGAGCCTTTTTCTCAAAGACTGCGTCAAGAATAAAATAGTGTGTAAGGTTAAAACTCGGTTGGTGTGATTAAACCAACTCTGGAGGCGGTGTTAATACATCAATGAATATCCTATTAAGGATGTCAAGATTAGCTATGTCAAGCTCAGTTCTGCTGGCTTGCTCTAAGATTGATGCTATTGTGATATTAGAAGCAAAAAGGAGCTTCTTCTCTTTTGTATCTTTATCTTTCTCGGATCTATCTAAGAGCTCTGTGATCTCTCCTTCAAATAATACAGCGTTCTCCAACACGAATGACATGCTTAGTAAACAGAGTAGAATAAGAGCAGTTATCTTGTTTATTTGCTTCATAGCTTAAGATCTCAAAGATATGAAACTCTCCGGTAAGCAAATGGTTTAACGAACGTTCGACTTTTTTGCTTAGAGTCCGCTATATGCACTTCGAGCGTAGCCGAGAAGAAATCTACTTCAGCCACGAGCCGAGAAAGGCTGTTCGGATGTATGATTGCTCATGTGCTTCTCGGCTCCGCTCGAAGAACATGAATATTGGAAAAGCACAATCTATGCACTTCGAGTTTAGTCGAGAAGAAATCTACTTCAGCCACAAGTCGAGAAAAGGCTGTTCGGATGTATGATTTCTCATGTGCTTCTCGGCTCCGCTCGAAGAACATGAACATTGGAAAAGCACAATCTAATGTACATACTAAAGTGTAATGATGATACCTACTATACCGGGAGCACTCGTAAGCTCAAAACAAGGCTTGATCAACATAATTTAGGAGTTGGTTCAAGGTACACAGCTAAAAGAAGACCTGTTCGTCTCGTATATTATGAAGAGTATGATCATGTCGCACTAGCATACAACAGAGAGAAGCAGGTAGAAAATTGGTCAAGGAGAAAAAAAGAAGCTTTGATCCTAAGAGATGGAGCTAACCTAGAATACTTATCCGAGTGTCAGAATAATTCTCATTGGAAAAGGCAAGAAGAAGAATAGTATGAACTACTGCGGCTTCTCGACTACGCTTACGGATCTGGTAGATTTCTTCTCGTATCCTTTAGACATCATGAAAGATACGCTGATTTATGACTACTTATCTGCTTCTTGGCTACGCTCGAAGAACATTACACTGAGTAATTTAAAAAGTAATACCTAAGCGCTTCGAGCGTAGTCGAGAAGAATTCTAGTGCAGCCACGAGCCGATAAGAGGCGGTTCGGATGTATGATTGCTCATGTGCTTCTTGGCTCCGCTCGAAGAACATGAACATTGGAAAACTCAAGCACAATCTATACACTTCGAGCGTAGTCGAGAAGAAATCTACTGTGCCGTTCATTTGCTTTAAGCGCTAGAAAAGCCCTTTTGTACTTACTTCGACTCTTCAATACACTCAAACACAAGTCGGTAAAAATCTGGGTGAGATTGCCAGGTCTGACCAGTGACGATTTTACCATCTCTAACGGCTTCATCTTTCCCAATAAACGTGCCGCCACATGATGTTACTTCAAACTTGACGTGTTCATAGCAAGTGATGTTCTTATCCCTAACGAGACCAGCTGTTACAAGGATTTGGATGCCATGGCAGATGGCAAAAATAAATTTGTCGCTATTGCTAAAATGTTGAACTATGGATATAACCGTTGGGTCATTGCGCAAGAATTCAGGAGCCCGACCGCCTATCAGAAGTACAGCATCGTAATCAGCTGGATCGACATCAGCAAAAGCTATATCTGAAGTAACATAGTATCCCTTTCTTTCAACATAGGTGTCCCAACCCGGTTCGAAGTCATGAATCACCATGTTTAGTAGTTTTTGGCTGGGAGCGGCGATGACAGCTTCTATGCCTGCTTCTTCAAGTCTATGCTTGGCGTAAAGTGTCTCATAACTTTCGCCTCCATCTCCTGTGATTACTAGTATCTTTTCCATGATCGTCTTCTTGTCTTGCGAATATAAGATGTGGTCAGGGCTTGGCCTAACTGATAGTCATAAAATAGGAAGGGCAGCGTCTCATAAGACACCGCCCTTCATTACCGAAAATCTATATTGTCAATCTCTATTCTGTAGAAGTCCGCCACTTCTTCATATTAAAACGAAATGTCTCTTTCATCTTTTCCATAGTTACATCTTCTATAGCCATCGTTCCTCCTGATCCAAAGTGTTGGTCGAAGATCTCACCAATCAACTTAGTAGAGTAATATGCAAATCCTGATACTGCTGTTCCTCCTATGATTGGTCCAAAGAAAGGAATACCCTTAAATAATATCCTTGTAAATAACCCTGCTTCAAATGATCCAAGTCCTCCCATCAGAACAGCCACAACAGACTTAGTCTTTTCTTCTGTGAAGTCTACGTGATCATACTCCTCAGACAAGCGTTTGATCATCTTATATTGGACACCAGAGATAGCTACCATATCCACCAATGGGATCGGTACCAAACCTGCTACTGCAGCGCCAAGTGCATGCTTTTGGATGATCTCTTCAGTAGCTGTCGATATATCAGTCGTATTCTTTTCTTTTCTTTTTTCTTCTGCCTTAGAAGAAGACTTCTTTTCAGTAGCTGTCGCCTTGACCTTGCTCTTAGCTTTAGCTTTTTTAGCAGAAGCTTTGGCATTCTTCTCTTCCTGCTTAACAGTTATAAAAAGTGCTTGTTTTTCAAACTTCTCAACAAGAAGATAGTAAAAGACAGGACGATACTTGTTGCGATTAGAAGTCCCCATAGCTTGACAAACTTCGATAATGGCTTCATCCAAAGAGGGGTCATCTGCAAGCCCCAGCTTTTTAATTAAGAAGCTCTTCTTGATTTTTTCTCTTTCCTTTTTGCTGGAACATGACACTTTAGCTGCGTCTTTATTATAGATAGATGGTCCAAGGGACTTAGCTATCGCAACTAACAGGTCTTCATCGAACTTTCTTCTTTTTAGCTTCTCCTTGAAGGACTTTTTATAAAGCTCTATTGCTTCATCAAACTTGCTCATGATGGTATTCTTTTATTTGATACTTCAATGTATACTATAGAAGCGCTAAAACAATGAAAATCCGATGAGATGGCTGATGAACTCGACGTTTGGCGTCGAGCAAGAGATGATTTATCTATAGAATACTAGGCAAACTGGTGATGGTGGCTTACTTTTGAACGATCATAAATCCTTATAGCGATCACTTCAGCTCTTGCTGTCAATGTGGCCTTCAGAATAGATATAGCTATAGACTGCGTTCTTTCTTGCTGTTTGCTTCACTTACCAGTGGCTATCGTATGAGGTAGCCTTGGTGATTGATATGCAGAAATTCTCCTTTTAAATGTTAAAAGACTTCTTGGTTACCTTCTTAAGGACTGAAGGGAACAATTGTAATAAAGGGATGACATTAGCAAATGGTCCTATGCGATTATGAAGCTTCGGTTTTGACATGGTCGCAGCTTTGAACAAGAGATCAGCTACGGGTTCAGGAGCAGGCGCTTTAGGTCCTGTTGAGCTAGCATCAGTAACTTTATTCTTAAAATTGCCATAGTCGCTAATCTCATCACTTGTCTTAAAGGCATTGTCAAAAATCTCAGTTTTATACTCTCCAGGTTTCACTAAGACAACATCGATATTGAACTGTTCTAATTCATAGGAGAGGGTCTTTGTATATCCCTCAAGAGCATGCTTAGAAGCACTATATATACCCATCTGAGGAGTGCCAACGAGGCCGGCTAGTGAAGTTACATTGATGACTCTTCCTGATTTGGCTTTTCGCATATGCGGAAGCACATGTTTCAATACTTTATGTGCGCCTAAAAAGTTGGTGTTCATTACCTTCTTCACATCATCTACGCTGTGTTCTTCGATAGGGCCAATCATGAGGATGCCTGCATTGTTAATCACAACATCTATTTTACCAACTGATGAGATGATCTGTTGAACTGCGGTATCTATTGATGATTCGTTAGTCACATCCATTTGAAGTAGTTCAAACTCGGTCTGATGTTCATCGGGATTGCGGCTTGTTCCGAAAACTTTATGCCCTGCTTTGTGAAGTTTCTCTGCCGTCAATCTGCCGAAACCAGAAGAAGCACCTGTGATGAGAATAGTTTTGTTCATGCGATAGATTGGATTGTAACTTTAATGTAATTAATCGTTGATTGAATCTGAAGTGATAGATAGAATAATTGGGCAAACGCCATTACGACCTTCACTGTAGGTGTCAATTGACAAGTTGGAAGCATTTATATAGTTTTCTAGTAATTGTGATGCATAATAAGTGCCCCATTTTGATTGTACTGAAGGAGGTTGTGTTTCTGTAATTATAAAATTAACCTGAACTGTTTTATGGTCAGAGACCATCTCTACATTCTGAATCGTAAAGAGATGACTCGATACAAAATCTAAAATCCTTTCAATAAGTTTAGTTGTGATGCTTTGATCATAATCCATATAGATCTCATCCTGGTGCAAGTCTGATTTCTTGATCTGAGCAGAAGTAGAAGCTGCGAGAAGTTGATTCAAGAAAGGGAGGATATTGTCATAAGTATACCTGGCATGGATATTCCCACTTTCGAGTTGAGATCGATTGATTGCTTGGTCAGTAAGTCCCAGTAGCTGGTTGCCATATGTGACTACTTTTTGTTTAACCTCATCTTTACCTTTTAGTTCATCAGTTAGGCCAAGTATCATGGTAAGCGGTGTGCGTATCTCATGAGCGATATTCGTATAAAAACCTTTTTGAAATTGTATCAATTCTTTTTTCTTAATCACCTGTTCTTTCTCACCCTTTAGGATGACACTTCGATATGCTAAAGCAACAGAGAAGAAAACGAGCTCAAGCACAAAACCAATCTTCGTAGTACTTAAGAAGTGGCCAAGAGAGAGGAGTATCTCATTATCAGATGCTCTTACAAATCCAATAACACTTCCTATAAATAAAAAGCCAGTTCCGATAAGTACAATCCTGGATAACTTAGTGTTGATCTTCCAGACGTGATAGTAAGCGAAGAAAGACATGATGATCACTGGAATCAATGAGAAGTAGGATACTATGATTTGTGAATTTTTGTTACTCAAGAATAAGTAAACGACGATTGTATGGATGATGACGATCCAAATCTGGATGATTCTACGAAAGAGCTTATGTGTTTTAGGTGCTTTTTCTTTGAGTTGAAAGAAGTACTCATAGAACAAATATGAACAGATATATGATATCAACAAAGCATTGATAGATATCCCTCCTTTATAATTCATGCCAAAAGGTAATGTCACAAAGCAATACTCATGTGATTGCATTACTTCTACAAAATAGAATCCTTGGGCAAGTACATAACCTCCATAGTATAAGTATGACTTATCCTTGGTTAAGACATATTGAATCACAGAGACCATGCTTACGAAGAGCACGATGCCTACTATCATGTCGTTGGTCCAGGAGAGGTTCATTTATGACATTAAAATACGAATAAGTGCCCGTATGACTTGATAATCATATGGGTGCTTTATTCGTATATACTTCTCATTACCTTGCTTATTAAAGAAAGCAATCCTGACTTTCTAAGACTGCTGTTACTTTTGAACTGATAACCGCAAAAATCTTTTTGTTAAAAACAAGTCAGAAATCTTATTTACAATTTTGTTTCCCTTTTAATTTAATTCCCTTTGAGTTGATCTATCTCTAATTGCTGTTCTTGAATTGCTTTGATCAATAATGGAATCAATTCAGAATAGTTGACCGCTTTGTATCCATCTGAGTTAGTACTTACCAAATTTGAGAAAACGCTTTCAACCTCTTGAGCAAGTAAGCCCATCTTCTCCTTCTCAGTAAAATTTCGTTCGGGAAACTGTGCCGTATCATAATTATAGCTAACAGGATTCAAGTGTGATATTTGTTCTACTGCAAATTTTATTGATTCAATATTCTTTTTATAACGAATATCAGAATCTGTAGTTAGTTCTCCCGAGATGGATACGCTGCCGAGTACCTCTAAAGCTTGGGTTGAACCACTTTGTGGTTGATAATCTATAACAACGTTACCAACAACATCTAATGACGCCAGAGGATTTGTATTATTGATCCCAACATTTGCGTTTTCTACGAATACAGTATCGGCTGAATTTGAGGATGACCAAACTATTTCATTAGATAATTCATCAATCAAGTCTTGAACCAAGAGTTTTATACTATTGACACAGAGTCTAAATGGAACAGAACCATCTTTCCCTATTACTCTTATCAAATATTGATTGCCAACAACCAGACTATCAAGACTTACTCTCTGATTAGCATTGCCATATCCTATTTGATCTGAATAATCCAGGTCGCAAAAAGAAGTATTCTTGTAAAGAACAAAACTTAAAAGAGTATCTGACATAGCTGGATCATTTAGATATAGCTCAATGGATGCCTCATTGGTTGGTGCCGTAAAATGATACCAAAGATCTTGGCCGCTACTTGTGCAATTGAGGTTATCAAAGGACTTAGTAGCTCCTTCTGTGCTTCCTGTTATTGAATTTATACAGCCAGTGGTGCCCACTGCTATTTCGGTGCTATTTGGACATTCATCGTTGTTCGGACCAGTTGTAATGCAAATATCATAGCTAATTTGTGCAGTGCAAGCAACGCGTATGAAGTAGGTATCGCCGACATTTAAATACAATGTTGTCATTGGCAATTCAGATTCACCAACTAAGCACTCTATGAGATTAAGTTGACCACAGCTTCCGCTGAATATTGAAAATGAAGGAGAGCAATTACCAAAAGCGAAAGAGGTTACTTCACCAGATATGAAATGTGTTGAAGACGTTGCAGTAAAGGAATACCAAGCATCATAAAATGTATCGTCAGAACACGCATCAATGAATTCATCTGTAAAAGTCGTATTGAAGGTATTGCCGCTATAAGGACTGCTGCATTCAAGTCCTTCATTAAGTGCAATATTTATTGCATCACTACATAGGTCATTCGTGGCGTAGAGCCAAGAAGTGAGGCTGACTAAGGATAATAGAAGAATATACTTTTGCATAATTTTTCTTTTTTATTATATAAGCCTACTAGTTCATTAGTCTGAATGGTGCTGAATTTTCAATTTTACTGAATAGAAAATGATTATTCTGGAGTTTTATCCGGGTCATGTTTCTCTAGTAATATGACAGGACAATTACCTGATAATGCAACCCAACATTCGCCATTGTATCCTTCAAAAATATTATTATCAGAATTGAAGCGAATCATGCCAGGATGAAAAGATTCATCTCCTATTTCCTCGTTGCCAACCTGTAGTATCCCTTGAACATGTAATGAAGGGACGTCAGAAACACCCGCGCTGGAAATTTGAATTTGCGGAGCCTGAATGTTTAAAATTTCATTTGCTGATCTTATAAATACTTCCTCTCTTACATTCAAGAATGGGAATTGGAAATTTGTTACTCCTTGTACATATCCTATTGTTAACTTGGTTTCGCGAACTGGTGCTGGGGATGGAGGGAAAGTGAAGAACGTTTGGCTTTTGCCCTCGAACGAAAGTGTTGTTCCAACGTCCTTTATAAGTGTAATAGATCCTTCCACTTCAGCATTTTGAGCATTAGCATGTTGCAAACATGATAATGTAAGGATAATTGTAATTGAGAGAATTAGTGTTTTTTTCATTTTGGATATTTTTAAAAGTGTTAGAATTAATTTCGATTATCATTAGGGCAATTCATCATATTGATATTTAGTTGTGCGCCGTTGTCTAATTAAATGGTGACAGCTTGATGATTGTATTTATTAGCGGATCGGTCAGCTTCTTTTATCTCATTACTCAGTGAGAGCACCCCTATCTCAAACCCCCTCCTAACCATCCCTGCTGCATTCTTTACATTGAGTTTTATCATGATATTCTGACGATGACTGACGACCGTGTATTCGCTTATACAGAGTAGGTCTGCAACTTGAAGAGTGTTGTACTCATTTGCAACGAGCCTAAGTATCTCGCATTCACGATTGGTAAGTGTAGTTGGCATACTCTTTAGTGCTGTTGAATGTGGGGACCTTTGGAGGATCATCGCTGTTGATTTAAGTGAGTAAGTTTGTCTAATCTATCCGTGAGTAGTGGTAGTTGACAAATGCTAATCTCTTTATATACATGCGATTTGCCTGTATATTACTGTCGCATATATTTGCTTGTGTGTTGCATTCGCATGGATATGCAACATGCACAAATGAGCGTGCAACACAGAAGAATGGCTGCTAAGACAATGCAGAGAATTAGTTTATGAAAAAAGAAAGTTGTAATCCAAAGACTTAAAAGTCTTTGCGCAGAGCAGAAGGATTTTGATCAAATGCCGCCTTAAATGAAGTAGAGAAATGACTTGCAGACTTAAATCCTACTTTGTGAGAGATCTCTTCTATGGAGAGCTCGGTTTCCATGAGGAGTTTTCTGGCTTGCTGTAGTCTGATTTGCTTGATATATTCTGTAGTTGAAACATTAGCAAGTGACTGCAGCTTCCGATGGATCTGAGAGCGGCTTAAGAACAGATGTTGGCTTAGCCATTCTCCCGTGATCTCTTCATCGATATGCTCTATTATAAGATCTCTGAACTTCTGTAGCCAAGGATGCAGTTCTGGGCTTTGTACAGGCGATTGAATGATAAGTTGATTTTTGAGTGCATATCGGCGTCTGCTTTCTAGTATATTATTGACACGGAGTAAAAGCTCTTGTCGATCAAAAGGCTTTGTGAGGTAATCATCTGCACCTTCTGCCAAACCTTCAATGACTTCGCTTTTGGATGCTTTGGCCGTAAGCAAGATGATTGGGATATGATTGCATTGATCATCTTTTCTGATTGATCTTGTCATTTGATAACCATCCATCGTTGGCATCATGACATCGCTGATGATTAGGTCTGGAGAATGTTCTTGAGCCATACGCAATCCTTGTTGCCCATCTCTAGCAGTAAGTGTATTGTACTGATCTTGAAGACAGCTTACTACATAATCTGATACATCTTGATTGTCTTCTACAATGAGGATATCTGATTTTTCTTGAGTCGTGTTAGATGTGTTGACCGGTTGTGGTTTTATAGGGACACTTGCGCTAACGTTAGGACTTTTATAATTATGAGGAGCTTTAGCAGGACTTTTATTAGTAATTGGAATTGAAATCATGAAAGTTGAACCCTTGTAAAGTTTGCTCTTAACATCTACAGTCCCATTCATCGCCATGACTAGTTGTTTGACTATAGAAAGTCCGATACCTGTACCTTCATGGTTGTTGTTGGAAAGATTAGATTCTTGTGACTGATAATATCGATCAAATACATATGGAAGATCTTGTGCTGCGATGCCTTTACCATTGTCTTTTACCTTGCAATGAAGATTTGCTTTTGATTTAGTGACTTCAATTTTAATTTCTCCATTTTTTGAAGTGTGCTTTATAGCATTGGAGATGAGGTTAGTAACTACCTGTTCTAATCGAGAAGGATCAAAGTCCATTATTATTTTATCGTGAGTCGAAACGAATGAAAGTTCTATCTGTTGCTGGCCAGCGTATGTGGCATAAGAATTAGCAATGTGTTTTATGAATGCAACTACATCGGACTGGGCATACTGTAACTCTAATTTTCCAGATTTTGCTTTTGAGAGATCAAGCATTTGGTTTACTAACTGCAGTAGTCTATTGCCATTTTTAGTGATTAGACTTTTTTCTTTGAGTTGACCATTAAGATTGCTTGCCATACCTAGGATGACTGTCAATGGTGTCCTGAATTCATGAGTAATGTTGGTGTAGAATTCAGATTTGATCTTATCTAAGGTATATAATTGAGATACTTGTGTGTTCCTTGCTCTTAGCTCACCTTCTATTGCAATAGCTCTTCGTATAAGCATGTATGCTATAAGAAGTGTAAATACTAAGGTTCCCATTAATGAGGTATAGCTTTCGATATACTGTATCTGAGAAGTGCTCAAAAGGCTTAACCCTAAGAAAAGCCCGCCATAATTCGAAAGGATAAATACTAGCGTACCTATTATATAGAATCGACTATAATTGGAAGTGGATGACCATAATAATGTAAGTACAACAAATGAATTAATCTGTTCTAATATTATATAACCAAAATATAATACGCCATCAAATGCAGTATATGGTGACATAGGTGAGGTACTCCCTCCGAATAGGAACCACAACCCTTGAACGAAGCCTAATAAGCATATAGCTATTGATGTTTTTTTTACAATATTCCGTTTATAGAAATTTTGAAAATAGGTAAACGTAAAAAACGTAAATGAACCAGTAATTAGTGATCTAGTTATGGGCTCAGATATAGTATTGAAATCTGGAACTGCAGGATAGATGTTAATTTCTTGAATCATCACTTCAAGATCTCTTAGGTAATACAGTATGAATGATAGGCAAAGCAAACCGAAGGCAAAAGTTACACGATCTTTATTAAGAAAAGACATGACAAATGCAAACATCATGAACGCAAAAATTATACTTAAGACTGATAAAAAGCCAAGCCCTATTTCTTTAGCGATTTTAGACCGGCTGTTTAGGTTGTTTTCATAGCCTCTTTTGACAATCGAAAGGTTGATGTTTTCACCTTTAGTGGTTGCAAATGCACTTGATATATGTATGAGGAACTCTCTTGATGATTTTGGAGGCAAGCTTATCGAGAAGTCATTGTACTGTACATCAAGTTGGTAATCTCGTTTGTTACGATCAATACCTTTTTCAACAATTAGATTAGAGCGGCCATTTATAATTTCGTACAAGAACATTCTGTCCACATAGCCACAGAAAAGTTTATGATTCAATAACTCTTTTTCTTCTCCGTTAGTGATTTTTATTCTAAACCAGAATATTTTATTTATGGAGTTTTTCCAAATAGCGCTTATTTCATCTGTATTAATATTTTGAAATTTATTGTTAAGCACTGTCTGGGCATCGTCGTATGGCGGCTCATCTATATATGATATCCATGTGCCACTGAGATCGACTATAGTATCTTTCTCGAAGAGGACAATTTCGTTTTCAGAAATCTCTATAGTCTCTTGACCGTAACCAGGTACAAAGCTTAATCCTACCAAGATAGATAGGAGAAGAAGTGAAAGTTGTGTTGATCGCAAGAATGTTAGTTGAGCTACTCGTAAACTACACAAATCTACTCACTCTATCAGGGGCTCTTCTACCTATATTTATAGATTTTTGGAGAAATTGCAGGGTTTAATAGGGGGGTTTAACTGTGTTGTAGGGTAATGATTGAGTACTGACAGATTGGAAGTGTTACGTAAACTTGCTCCCGGCTTCCTCCTTAGAACTATCAAACACCCTTATGGCGATCACCTCAGCAGTAGCTGTTAGCACACCTTCAGAATAGATAGAGCAATCTATAGTGGTCTTTCGTCCTTTAGCCTCTCTTACGATTGCTCTTAGTTCTACTGGATGATCGTTAGCGGTAGGTTTTAGATATTTGATGGACAGAGTACCCGTGGCGTATTTATAATGTGGCTCGCTATCAAGTGTTCTGTTTTCAACTTTATAGGCATGCGCCATAGCAGTGCACATACAGTGACAATCTACAAGAGTGGCCATAACACCACCATTGAGTAATGATGCCCAACCATGGTAGTGCTCCTTAGAGTGCCAGATGCAGACGCTCTCATCTTCTTCCCAGTAACTCTTGATTTGCAATCCTTGAGGATTGTCTATTCCGCAACCAAAGCAAACGTTGCCTGGCATATAGTCTTGAAAGTAATCTTTCTCTTTTGCTGCTGTTAAGTCACTCATACCTCTAAGATATGACACCTTTGACTTTAAGCTCTATGTATCCTAAATTAGAATATTTGGCGCAAGCCTACTTCTTATCTTTATAATAGTCAAAGACTTTAGTAACCACTGCTTTCTCAAGAGAGGCTGGGTTCTTTCTGATCACCGCTTCCTCTTTGCCCATGGCTATGAAGACTGCGTCAACTGCGCGCTCTGAGATAAAATCTGAAAGTGAACCTTCTATCTTTTTCTTTGCAAATAAGTTATAAGCTGATACTGCGGTGTCCCAGTGCTTCGTCTCATCAACATTGGCCAACTGACCATCTAATCTGTCACTGTATCTTTTCTTGACAGCGCCATACATCGCGTTTTTCAAAGCAATAGTAGCAGCGTTCTCTCCTCCCATCACAATCGACGCTGCATCTTCAAACTTAACTTCTTTGATCGCATCAGACATCAGGCCTTTGCTCTCTATATAAGCAGCTTCGGATACCACGCCCAGTTTCTTATCTAACTTGTTGATCTCATCACCTAAGCCTAATGTCTTAAGGGTTGTGATAACTGGTCTTGCTTCCTCGGGTAGTAAAGCTTCGAGTCCACCATTGGAAGCTTTCGCCAAACCTTCTATAGCTTTAAAGGCACTGCCATTGAGTACTTCTTTGACTGCATTGATGGTTTCCAGATTAGATGGGGCCATCGCGAGGTTTTGTAATGTGCTACATGAGCTTCCAAGGATCAAGAGAGAGACAAGGAGAAAGGGCAACTTGCGAAATTTCATAACGATTATTTGTGAATGATTAATTTACTTACATTAGACGATGTATATCGACCTGAGTAACAAAACTAAATCTAAATGTCAGCTTATCTCGCAGAATTTGTAGGCACTGCAATACTACTATTATTAGGTAATGGTGTTGTGGCCAATGTAGCTTTGGATAAAACTTATGGCAAAGACTCAGGGCTTATTGTCATCGCATTCGGTTGGGCCATTGCAGTATTTATTGGTGTATTCGTTTGTACATCGGCAGGTGGATTGGGGCATCTTAATCCGGCAGTTACGATCGGAATGGCCGTGTCAGGTGGCTTCTCATGGTCCTTGGTGCCAGGTTATATCATCGCTCAGATGTTAGGTGCCATGTTGGGAACGAGTCTTGTGTGGATGATGTATCGACCTCATTATGAAGCGACTACAGATGCAGCAGGTATCAAGTCTACTTTTTGTAATACCCCTGCGATACCTTCTACTTTCTCCAATGTGCTAAGTGAGGTCTTGGGTACTTTTGTATTGGTTTATGGAGCCTTTCACATCGTAGGTGCATCTGTAGGTGAACAAGCTGCTTCACTCGGTGCTATCGATGCGCTTCCGATAGCCTTAGTCGTACTAGGTATCGGTGTTGCACTGGGTGGGACAACAGGCTATGCGATCAATCCAGCACGTGACTTAGGTCCAAGAATCATGCACGCTGTACTCCCTATAACCAACAAAGGAGATAACGGTTGGGGCTATGCTTGGGTACCAGTTGTGGGGCCGATCATCGGTGCTGTGCTGGCTGCTTTAGTTAAGATGTATGTTGTATAAGGTGGAGGCATAAAAACCAGGGAGCATAAAAAAAGCCCTTCCATAGAGGAAGAGCTTTAATTTTAACCTTTTGCTCTCGATGGCTATCTGACGACTACCACTTGCTTTTTGATCAAGACACTATCTTTTTCAAGTCCTACTACATAGGTACCTGGAGTTAGATCAGCAGTATCTATCCTATGACTTCCTTGAGTGATAGAGAATCTTTTCACCACACTGCCATTCATATCAATTACTGAAGCCTCTCCACCGATAAGATTTTCAGGTATGTCAACCTGAAGGCCAGCTGCTGTGCTGACAGGGTTAGGGTAGATCTCGAAGTCGGTTGCGTTATAAGATCCCATTTTTTTGAGTGGCTTAAGTTTATCTGAGTCTATCTTGTTGATCACAGATGACAGTGCATCCAAATCCATAGCTCCTGTTACTGATACCACAAAGAAGTCTCCTTCGTCATAACCGATGCCAACCAGTTCATAGACGATGTCATTCTCTTGATCAATGTAAAGGGCAAACCTGCTACCCTTGTCTTTAACATTGACCAGTTCTTCAAATGTCTTGTCTAAAGTTGCTTTGCCCCTTGCATATTCAGTCTTTGCGGTAGCGAGCTCAGGTACAGAGATAAGGTCAAGGGCTTCGATGGAACCGACGAACTCGCTGAGTTCTCGTTCTTCATCATCATTAGTAGGTATCACAAAAGATGCAAGTTCAAAAGACTTAGCCGTCACGTGTATTACTGTAGTTTCATCGAGGTCTTCGTATTGGCCGAAGTTGCGATCGATAAAGTTTTGGCTGAAACCGATCATGGAGATCGATAAAAATAGAAGCGTCAGAATATTTTTCATTGATTAGTATTTTAAGTTTTTAAACAGTCGATTGTCATGAGACAACTATTGGGTTGACGGTCTGATCTTATCGATTGTTACAAGATCTTCACATTTTCTTAAGAATCGTCCTTTTATATCTACCAACGTATGTCCATGTTCGACCAGTGGTGCGATACCTCCTTGATTGACTTTGTAATCGAGCATTAACCATAGAATGAACGCTGACATATACGTCTATAAGCTTCTATATAGAGTGATTTTTATATATGTTTCTTACCTTTCGGTTGCATTAAACTAATTAATAACATCTTCCCTATGAAAATCCTTAACTATCTATTAATAAGCGCATTAGCTCTTGTATCTTATGAGATAAACGCTGAGGTAAGAGTTGCTTCCGTAGCAGTAGAAGAGGCCTCCTTTTCTTGTGCTGATGCAACAGAACTTTATTGTGGTACAGCTCACTGGCAAGAGGCGCAGTTCGACAATCATTTTGAAGTTTGGGATTATCAACTGACAGGATGTTATACGGGATCGTTAGCGTCGACTTATCCATATGAAGGAAAGGACTACTTGTATTGGATAGATATCGGATCTACACCTAAAGATGTAACTATTAGCCTAACTGGGCTTGCGACCAATTTTGACCTGTTTGCGTTTAAAAGTTGCCAATCGAGCTATGGCTCAACAAAACTTGGAGATTGTCAAGGTGCAAGCACTAACGTAGGTATCGGTTCTGAGACGATACACTTGACTGTAGCATCAGGTATCTACTACATCGCTGTTGATGGTCCATACTCATATAACAATTCTAATTTTGAGATTCTGGTCTCGTGCACAACAAGCAGTCATCCACCTCATGGAGGACCTCATTATTATGATGACTGTACATCTGGATATGCGCTTGACTGTGGAGACGTACTTCATGTAGAAGCCGGCGGCAACAATTCGTTTGAAAAAGCAAACTATGATCTAAGTTCTTGTTCGCATGCTTCATACGGATATGAGGGGCATGATTATATCTTTCATATTGATTTAGGTCACACACCTCGCAATGTCAGCATAACATTAAGCCGATTGTATAACGACATGGATATGTTCATCTTTCAGTCATGCGATGACCATTATGGATCGACACATTTTTCTAATTGTGTGGGCTATAGTGATAAGAGCGGTAATAATGATGAAGTCATTAATCTTTATGGTGCTCATGGCAAATATATAGTTGTTGTAGATGGCTTCACCACAGGCGTTAACTCTTCATTTGAGTTAAGCATGGATTGTCATTCTCAACCCACATCGTCATGTTACGATGCCGAGCCACTCAAGTGTGGAGATAGAAAGTGGGTTGATGCATCTTATCAGAATCACTATGACCATGATAGCTACGACTTATCGAGTTGCTTGGGATCTGGCTATGGATATACCGGTAACGATCATCTATATCGCATAGATGCTGGAAGTGCATACGGTGGTAGTAAAAAGCTAATTATAAACATGACAGGATTGAAGGCAGATCTTGATCTGTTATTATTTCAATCTTGCTCTTCTTCTTATTATGGAGTAAGTCAGCTCAGACAATGCATAGACTACAGTAGAAATAGCGGTTCTTCAGATGAGACAATTATAATCGACAATGCCTACGGCACTTACTACCTTGCTGTAGATGCTATGGATCCGTGGTACAACAGTAGCTTTGAGATATCACTGGACTGTCAAGAGTCTGCACCTGACGTTTGTCATTATGCAGCACCACTATACTGTGGAGATAGCAAGTGGGTAGCATCACCAACCAGGAACAATCTTGATGACCGGCATTATAATTATTCTTCTTGTACGGGTTACAATTATGGATTTACAGGCAATGATCATTTATATAGAATCGACGCTGGATATGGCAGTCAAAATATAACGATAGAAGTGTCCAATCTTTCAGCGGATCTGGATATGATGTTGTTTCAATCTTGTGATACGCATTATGGCGAGTACGGGTTGAGCCAATGTGTAGGAAAGAGTCTCAACTACGGTAGAGCTGACGAGAGCATTACGATCTGGGATGCTTCAGGCACTTACTACCTCGCTATAGATGCAGTTGATCCTTGGGACAAGAGCGGATATGAGATAACAGTCACATGCCATGATCAGCCTTCATCTTACAACTGTGATGATGCCATATGGATCTCATGTGATGAAGAAAAATGGTCTCAAGCGCCAACGACCAATAATATGAGCAGTACCGCTTATAACATGAGTGCTTGTGGAGATTGGAGTGATGACTACTTTGGTTACGACCACTTGTATGAGTTCAGCACTGGTTATGGTGATCACAAAGTATCTATCGATCTTTCTGGGCTCTCTGCAGATATGGATCTCTTGGTTTTCTCTGCTTGCAGTTCTAATTATGCAGAAGCTAAGCTCTCTGGTTGCGTCGGGTACAGTAACAACTCTGGCAACAGTCCAGAACACGTTGAGATAGAACATGCATCGGGTACTTATTATATAGCAGTTGACGCGAGCACTATCTGGGACAGATCTCAGTATAAGTTGAAAGTGCATTGTGATTCATATGACACAACTGACAATGGAGATAGTAATTATGACCATGACGATACGGATGATTCATCAGATGGAGATGGTTCTGACCATAGTGATGATGTAGATAATGGGCTTACAGCCGAACCAACTACGGCACTTGCTTGTGGAGATAGTTATTCTGGTACTACAGTAGGAAGAGTCAGCAACTTTAACAATGCCGATATAATAGCTTGCTTTACAACAGACCTTGTTTATACAGGGGGAGATATTTTGATTCCATTTGAAAAAACGACGGATGAATCTATCCAATTAACACTTGCACATGGCGATGCTAACTTGTCGTTGTTTGTTCTGGATGAAGATCTTAATTTTATAGATGGAAACTGTAGGGGTTTTAATTATAGTAGTGACGGGATTATAGAAAACCGTGATGTAGTTGGAGAGATCTATAGTGATCAAGGTCTTTCTCAAGGCAAATATTATGCTCTTGTAGAAGGCTACAATAGATCTATAGAAACCGACTTTACACTTTCTATGTCTTGTGGTACGAGTTGTACTCCGACTCAGTCCTTAGCATGTGAGACAGCATTGACTGATTTGTCAACTGTTGATCAAGCGAATGGCAGAAGCTCATACACTTCTGCCGACGGAGATGAACTTGTTGGATATACAGGCGGCGAATGGGCAGCAACCTTAACAATTGATTCTACATCAGAGGTGGCGATCGATCTATATGATATCACAGAAGGTGAAAACTTAGATTTATTTCTATTGTCTTCTTGTGATAACAATAGCTTCATAGCGTCAAGTACAAGTGATGATTCTGGAAGTGAACAAATTACAATCACGCTTAGCGCAGGAACATATGTGGTACTTGTTGATGGCTGGGATAGCTCAGCAGGAGGCTTTAGTATAGAAGTAACTGGCTGTGCAGATGTAACCCGTGCATCAAGAGAAAATGTAAGCGTTGCTAGAGGTACTAAGAAGATCATGGAAAGTGCTGAAGACTTAAGTGTGACTGTCAGCCCTAATCCATTTGCGGCAAGCGCAATACTGCGTATCATGAGTGCTAGATCAGAACTAAGCAAGCTTCAGATATATAGTGTTGATGGGCGTGAGATCCACAACCAGTCGGTCAATCTTGAAAATGGAAGTAATCAGATCATACTCAACTCAGATCAGCTGGGCGAAGAGTCTGGTGTCCTGCTATACAGAGTCGTTACTAATAATCGTATAGCTCAAGGGACGATACTCCGAGTAAGATAAAGGTCAGATAAAAGTTGAGCGCTCATTATTGGGTAACAACAAGTCGTCAGCTTTCGGATTTCTATTTACT
Source organism: uncultured Saprospiraceae bacterium (assembly GCA_938022935.1). GTDB lineage: Bacteria > Bacteroidota > Bacteroidia > Chitinophagales > Saprospiraceae > JAJRXG01. The sequence goes on along the minus strand of CALIHL010000079.1, from coordinate 15,647 downwards.
TTAGTGAGATGAAGATTACATCGGGCGACGAGTATATAGAGAGTTTACGAGGAAGAGGACTGAACATTTATTTGTTTGGAGACCAAGTAGATGAACCAGCCGATCATCCGATGATCAGACCTTCGATCAATGCCATAGCAGAAAGCTACGAGTTAGCGACTGAGCATGCAGAGTTAGCATCAGTATTTTCAGAGTATACCGGAGAGAGAGTATCAAGATTTTTGCATGTCTGTAAGGATGCAAAAGATCTTGTCCACCAGAACAAGATGCAGCGTAGGTTAGGCCAACTTACGGGTACTTGCTTCCAAAGATGCGTGGGGATGGATGCGCTCAATAGTTTGTATTCTACAACATTTGATATTGACAAATCCGAAGGGACAGACTATCACAACAGGCTAAAGGCCTTCATAAAAGAGATGCACGAGCTCAATGGAGTGATCGGCGGAGCAATGACCGATGTCAAAGGGGATCGAAGCTTGCCACCTCACAAACAAGCCGATCCAGACATGTTTGTACATGTCACAAAGCGTACTGAAGAAGGCATCTATGTGAGTGGAGCAAAAGCACATCAGACAGGATGTATCAATAGTCACTGGCTCATCATCATGCCTACGATGAGATTGATAGAAGGTGATGAAGACTATGCAGTTGTAGGAGCTGTGCCAGTTGATGCGAAAGGTATAGCCTACATATACGGTCGACAGTCATGTGATATGCGCAGTATGGAAGGAGGCACTATCGACGTTGGCAATGCAAGGTTTGGTGGACAGGAAGCGATGGTGATATTTGACGATGTCTTTATCCCTTGGCACTATGTCTTCATGGATGGAGAATATAAATATGCTGCGACGCTGGTTGAAAGGTTTACCGCTTATCACCGCAGAAGTTATGTCTGTAAGACTGGCTTAGGAGATGTTATGATCGGTGCTGCTGCATCGATCGCAGAGATGAATGGCGTCGATAAAGCTTCGCATATAAAAGATAAACTCGTGGAGATGACTCACCTCAATGAAACCATATATGGCACTGGCATAGCAGCTTCATATCAAGGTTATGAGACGGAGTCTGGTGCATACATTTGTGATGAGATGCTCGCCAATGTCTGCAAACATCATGTGACCAAGATGCCATATGAGATCGGGAGGTTGGCCCAAGATCTCGCAGGAGGGCTTGTTGCTACACTTCCTTCAGAGCAAGATTATAATCATCCAGAGGTGGGCTTGTTATTGCGGAAGTACTTAAAAGGTAAAGAAGGGTTCTCGACGGAAGAACGTATGAGGATCCTTCGACTAATTGAAAACATGACACTCGGCCGCAACGCAGTAGGATATCTCACTGAAAGTATGCATGGAGCAGGATCACCTCAAGCTCAGCGGATCTTAATCGGACGTATGATGCAATTAGAATATAAAAAGAGACTAGCTCGTAATCTTGCGGGTATAGATGAAGAAAAGTCAGAGGTCCTCGAAGAGCTAACGACGTACTTCGGCCGTGTCTTTAAATTAGAATCATAGTAGGGAAACGGGTTCTAAATTCTAATCTGATCTAATATTAGAATAGCATCATCACTAAGATGTCTTGGGACGAAAATATGATCATGATAGTATGCCGCTACAACATTGCAAGGGATCTTAGCATCACCGAGCGCATTAGATATTGTAGCAGTCAATCCAGTCATCTCCAGATCGCTTTCATAGCCCAATGATATGCAAGACCAGATTTGCTCATAGTTATAACCATTGGCTTTGGCTTCTTCTAAAGTTATAATGTATGTCTGTCCTTCTTTTTCTCTAAAAGTCATTAGGGGGATGATCTGTGGTGCTATTGGCTCATTAGAGCTGATGAAGACATAGTCTTCTGCTGCTTTTGTCGGAAATAGCTTGATCATAGAGTTTGGATCATTGTTCAAAGTCACCTTTGGGTTCGCCAAAAGATAGCGTGTGTCCCCAAGGATCTTTAATTGAAAAATCAAGCATGCCGTAGTCCGATTGAACAAGCTCAGAATCTATAACTTTTTGGCTTTTTAGATGATTGTAGAAATCTTCTACATTAGATATCCTGAAGTACAAGTCTGCTTTCTGTATGATCTGATCATCAGCTGCTTTGGTGACCATAAATCCTATACCATCTTTACTTAGAGACGCATGAGTAGGCTCTGACTCTGGCCATATCCAATCTTTAGAAAATCCAAACTTTTCATAAAAGGATATTGCTTTTTCAAGATGAGTTACTTGTATGGTCGTGACGATTGATGAGAGCTTCGAGTTCTTCATGATTTATGATTTGGGTTGCTTTGCTTTAGATGTTTGCATTCTACTTGGATCCATGATGATCATCCTGCTGGTACATGTGGCTACTAAGTCGCCATTTGATTTGTGCGCCTCACCATGGATTAGTAGGTAGGACTTACTCTTTGATACAACTCGTGCCGTGATATCTACATACTTATCTTTAACAGAAGTTGACTTTAGATAAGTGATGTTCATGTCCAGTGAAGAAGTTGGAGCCTCCGCTTCAAGGCCTGAAAATGGACCGAAGGCAGCATCGAAAAACATACCATAGATGCCACCAAAAGTTATGTGGAAGGGATTGTTATAATCTTCCTTAAGTGGAAACCTCAGCTTTAAGTGAACTCCTTTTTTATATTCTAAAAACTCCGATGGAACCATATGAAAGACCTTGGGAGGGAACTGCGCCCCTTCCATTATAGAACCTTTCTTCATCTCTTTCATCAACTCTTCTGGCAAGGCCATATCTTTTTTCTATTTTATTCCCAGATGATGCACTCTTTATCATCACACCAATCATTCATCATATGACCATAGCGGTCGTTGATCGAACCTCTTTTGATTTTAAGTGTAGGGGTCAATAATTTATTTTCATCGGTCCATGCATCTTTTGTAATGACGATAGAAGCGATCTTTTCGTGTGCATGAAGTTGTTTGTTTACATCGTCTAATTGAGTTTTTAACTTGTCATGGAGATCAGCTTTTGAGATGCCTTGACATCCTTCAGACAAGTTGACCAAGGCAACTGGTTGTGCTGTTCCTAATCCAGCTACGCATATTTGCTCTATGTATTCGCTTGTACTAAATTTTTCCTCGATTGTCGTAGGGACAATAAATTTACCTTTTGCAGTTTTGAAGGCATCTTTAACTCTGCCGATGATCTTGATATATCCATCAGCATCAAGTGTTCCTTTGTCGCCACTATGTAACCATTCTCCTTTTATAGTTTCAGCCGTAAGTTCTGGATCTTTATAATACTCCTTCATAGTCCAAGGAGTCTTCATGAGGATCTCCTGCGTTTCTGGATCTATTTTACATTCGCAGTTAGCGACTACTTTCCCAACTGTGTTTGGCCTATGTCCTCCTGCGGGCATATTAGAAAAGGCACCCATGTTTTCTGTCATACCGTAACCTTCTCTGAGGTTGAGACCTAATCGAGCATACCATTGCTTCAGGCTTTCTGGAGTCATAGATGCGCCAGTGATAAGGCACAACGCATCAGAAAGTCCCAGACCTTTTCTAATCTTCTTCTTAACCATACCTGAAACGAAGGGTATGGATAATAGTCTATTGAGTTTTTTCTGCGGCATCTTACCAAGAATGCCTTGTTCAAACTTCTTCCATAATCGCGGTACGGCAAAGAAAAAAGTAGGACTGGTCTCTTGAAGATTCTTAGCGAAGGTCTCAATATTCTCTGCAAAGGAAAGTGAACCACCGCTCATCAGTGCACCACATTCTACGGCTGTCCGCTCAGCTATATGATTGAGCGGTAAGAATGAAAAGAATCGAGTTCTATCTGGTGTGAAAAACTGGAGGTTATTGTTAAGCTCTTCTGATCGGGCCACCGTTGCTGGGCTTGTATAGGTATGTACAACCCCCTTGGGTGTGCCAGTAGTGCCAGAAGTATATATGATGGTCCAGTTTTCCGTCAGGCTAGGTACGTGACAGTCGGTCATTGGTTCATGCTCGGCGACTAACTTATCCCATTCGAGCCCTTTGTCCACTTCCGCAAATCCATTGTAATGTGGAAACTTGATAGCCGGAATATCAGATGGAAGTCCTTGGACTTTATCTTTCCACTTGTCCAGCTTGCCTATGATGATACCCTTGGCGTCACTTTGTTCTAAGATCTTAGAGAGTTGATCGGCGTCCAGACTGGGGTAGAGTGGTACTGAGACTAAGCCTGCCATCATGATAGCAAGATCTGCCATCACCCAGTGATGACAGTTTTTAGAGATGAGCGCGATATGATCTCCTTTGTTGAGTCCAAGTGATCGTAAGGCCGAAGCCATTTTTCGAGCTTCTTGACCAGCTTGATGGAAGGTCATCTCTTTCCAAGTTGCACCATAAGGTTGTCTTAAGAATATCTCGTCTTTTCTTTTCTCTTCCCATTTATAGAAATACTCGATAGGAGTGGTCAACTGATTATCTAACTTCACCATAGCTTACTTGTTTAGTGGCGAAAAGATAAGTGTTGATGATGACTTTTTCGAAGGTCTAATTGGCTTATGCCATATTTGACGAAAGTTGAGGCCCGAGTAAGCCTATTTAGTTACTGATATTGAACTTTACGAATAGTGCCTCTTCATCTTTGAGCTTAGGAATGATGGCATTAAAGCTTACAACGGGGGCAACCTGCGAGCTATTGGTTTTTACATTGACCTGTAGTGTGAGTTCGTTAGAACTGCAGTTTTTAATGAGGTCTTTATCAATAGAAGCTAAGCCATTAGGCAGTTGTATCATACCTGCGATCAGATCGTTTTCGATCCAATTGATATCGGGTTGACATTTTGCTACTATATGTAGATCAAAGTCTTCTTGACTTCGGATTAACTCAAACTCATTGAGTGTCATCACATTAATAGTGAACGCAGGGTTGGTACAGCCGAACTCTTGTAGATCCATCGAATCTACTGTTCCACTGGTACAATCACCGTCATCTGAACACCCTGATGACATTATAGCTACTGCGCTAAGAAGTGTTAGCAAGTAGAAGAATACCTTTTTCATATAATCATAACGTTGAGATGACTTGAGTGCTGTACAGTGTTCTCACAAAAGCCACTAGGGAAATAAGAACGCATTAACTTTTTTTTTATTTAAAGTGAGTGTTGAAAGTTGATGCTATTTGATATTTGTGCTTGGATAGAGAAGGGGATGGATCGATTATATAAAGTCTGCAATGCGAGGGTAAACCAGAACCTTTTGGTGTTGATCTTAACATATTACGATTTTTTTTAAAGTGTAATATGCTATTATTCAACAATATATCTATATTTGCTCAGCGAACGAGACGCCAGCCATCTCTTTTGTATCCCATCCAGTAAAGTACTTGAGAATAATAAGGTCAGTTATGTTAGGTCTTCCTAGTCATTTCCTTTTCTCGTGAAGAGAAAGAGGATCTGCTATGATTTCTACATATGCTTCATGCATAGACTGATCAAATGTTAATACAGACTTTACCCATATAACCCAAGTTATTATGTTCTTAATAAGCACATTGAATATTGATTTAGATCAAAGTTCGAATGTATTCAGGTCACTCTATACGAAGAGTGTTTGCATGCTAATTTGTCTTTTGACACTATCGTCTTTGGTAGCCAATGGTGATTCTAGTAGTCTACCTGCGCATGAAAGCTGGTCGGATCTTATACCTGTTAAGTGGCAAGAAGATATAGTCATGCCGTCGCTTCAGACCACTATGACATTGATATCAAAAGGACCTGCTGCAAGTGGGACGCCCGGCAATGCTGACATAACAGTAAGGTACCTGGTGAAAAATGATGGCATGGACACATTAGATGGCGTCCAGGTTAACTTTGACATTCTTGGTCAGATCGGACAACCACCATTCGTTGCATTGACAGGTAGTCTATCAGCGATGGCTGGATCGGGTAGTGTGTTTGGCATGCCGCTTAATCCAGGAGACAATGTATTTGGTGGAGCACTTAATGGAGCTTACAATGGAGGAGCAGACGACAGCTTGTTTGTTATAAGACCATCATTAGCACCAGATCAGTGCATCACAATTGATGTGCCATTTGAAGTCGGTGATACATTCAATCTTAATGGTTATAGTATAAGTGCAAATGCATTTGGCATGACCAAAGCAGGAGCGTCTGTGACATCTACGTCATCTCCATTGTCTATCATCGGTGGATGTGAGAGTGAAAGCTTGGCTTGTGCTGGGCAAGTAAATGTAACATTAGGTACAGATTGTAAAGCCACTATATCATTAGGGACTGTCTTTCTTAACCAAGTAATCGATCCTAATAGATATACAGTTGTAGTCTTCGTGGACAATGTTGTCGTTGATACACTCGATGCAAGCCATCTTGGAAGTAACGTAACATATTCTGTCTTAGACGGGTGCTTTAATGATAGAGCAAGCTGTTGGGGTAACATTAATTTAGAAAATAAGAATACACCAACTCGATCATCAACTTATAGTGAGATCTATTGTGGAGAAACACCTCCGGGTTTGACTTCACTCCAACAAATGATTGTTAACATTAATGCGGGATGCTTTCAAGGGCTCTCTAATTTCCAAGAGACTTTTGTTACAACAGGTGATAGATGTGGAGATGGTTTGATCAGAAGAGTCATTACTGCTGAGTATTCTATCGAAGGCTTTAAAACCAGGGATACTATACATGTCGATTCTATAGTACAGCTTGCTTTAGAAGTTGTAGAGATTCGTGCACCCAAGGGAGGCCCAGATGCGATAGATGCTATACATGTTAACTGTGATGACCTTGGTGGAGGAAGTCCTACGCCTGCATTTATAAGTAGTTACATTGATAATCAAGCAGGCATGAATGGACAAGGTCCATCTTATGCATATCCGCACATAGCAAGAGGCTCTACTGTGATGGAGATGTATGAGACGAGGGACACCATCATCGAAACCTCAAGGGATACTACAGTTATGATAGACAGTGTCTTGGTTAACGTGATTGTCATTGACAAAGACACAACGACAATTATAGATACAACGACTATCACTAAGCCAGTATTCGCAACTTTAAAAGAAGGTACGACTTGTAACATTACAGCAAGCTATAGTGATTCATTCTTTCCAGGATGTGCGGGTCTTGAGAGTAAGATTGTAAGAACTTGGAAGATATTAAATTGGTGTACCGGTGACTTTGACAACCTTGATCAATGGATCATAATAGATGACACAAAAGGACCAAACATACAGATGGCTGACACTGTCAACGTTGAGATAACACTTGATAACTGTACAGCAGAGCTTGCCCTTACGGCAAATGTCACTGATCAATGTAGTGAGATTAGAAATCTTAACTGGGCTTCATCGGCAGGTATCATAAATGATGATAATATCCTAACCGGACTTACATCATCTGATAGTCCAGTCACTGTGACCTTACAAGCAGTAGATGGATGTGGAAATGATAGCGTAGGAGTTATGATTGTAAATGTCCTCGATAATATAGCACCTGTTGCTTTATCCAAGGATCAGCTCAATACAACTATAACCTATGATCCAGTTGGTGATCGAGGCATAGCTAAAGTGACTGCAGAATCAATCGACGCAGGCAGTCATGATTCTAATTGTGGTCCTGTTACTCTATGTGTGCTTTTAGAAGAAGAATTAAATAATCCAATACTCGATGCATCAGGTCAACATGCGACAGACAGTCTTGGTAACTTGTTATATCGAGCTGTGCAGTGTGACACCGATGGTGTTTATAATGGTATACCATATGTATATTGTAGAGAAGCAGTTAAGTTCTGCTGTGATCTTGTTGGAGAACAGAGAGTTGCTCTTGTAGTTAATGACTTTTCTCAATCTTCTCCTTTTGGTCTGAGTTGGACATCTGTCTTTGTAGAAGACAAGAGCTTTCCAATTGTATCATGCGAAGCTGTGACACTTGATTGTGGTGATGATACAGATCCTGAGGTGATAGGATATCCAACAGTGTCCAACGGATTCTGTAATACTGGAGCACTTACCTACCAAGATGAGGAAGTATTAGATGACTGTGGACAAGGTTATATCAATCGTCTGTGGTCTATAGGCGGAGATTCCTCTTGTGTACAAAGGATAACGATACAAGGAAGCGAGGATTTTGATCCAAGAAGTATCAAGTGGCCTAAGCACTATGATGATCAGACTGTAACGGGTGTTTATAGAACATGCGTAGCAGATACGATAAGAGAAGAGATAGGTATTATTGCGATGGGCGATGCATTCGTATGTGGTAATAATTCAGTTGATGCGCCTATCTGGTGTGAAGCTTCTTGTAGCTCACTCTTTATGAGTTTTGAAGATGTAGATGTGGATGCAGGAGAAGCTTGTAAGAAGGTGATTAGAAGATGGACGATTATAGATTGGTGTACTTATCAACCTAATACACAGACGGATATAGACAACGATGCTTTTGAAGCTGTAAGTGATGAAGACTTGGATGTGCCAGGTGCGTTAGGTGACTTGGTAGATGGAGACCTATGTGCATCATGTGAGAAGCCAAGTACTGATGGCAGTGCTGAGGTGTTCTTTAGATATACGGATGTAGATGTAGATGGATATTATACTTATGATCAAGTGATCAAAGTAGTTGACAATACTGCACCAGTCGTGGATGCGCCTTCTGAAGTGGTCGTTGAGATCAGTGATGGTGCGACATTCAAAGGAGATGATTTTGATGATTGTGTAGGTACGGTAGTTGTATCTGCCCTTGCGGTTGATCTCTGTGGAGATGTGTTATTAAGCACGAGCGATGCAGTTTGGGATATTATAATTAAAGATGAGGATGGAGAAGTGATACGTCAAGTTGCTGCTTTTGGAGATAGTGTATCTGTTACAATGACTGGTGCTGCTAATACTGAGCAAATTATAACTTGGGCTATAACAGATGGATGTGATAATCCAGCTTCTTCAGAGACTACTGTAATCTTCTCAGATATCGTAGATCCAGTTCCTTTATGTATCACAGGACTAAGTACATCAAGTGTTAGCGCTAGTGATGGTACTGCAGCCATATGGGCAAGTGATTATAATCTTGGCAGTTTTGATAACTGTAGCGAGGTGAAGGCTTACTTCAAGACTGAAGATGGTCTGATCGCTCCAAGTTTGACATTCACTTGTGATGATATTCCTAATGGATCATCTACAACTAAACAATTAGAATTATTTGTTGCAGATGAAGCAGGAAACGAGTCTTCATGTAATGTAACAATTAGAATAGACGATAACAATAATGTTTGTGCGGATTCAATAATTGGGATGGCTTCTATCACAGGTAGAGTAAGTACCGCATTCGGTGATTTCATCGAAGGTGCGCGTATATCTCTTAATGGTCGAGATGTTACAACAACGGATGATGCAGGTCTCTATGCTTTCGCAAATGTACCAATGGCTTCATCTTATAAGATAGATGCGACAAAGACTGATGATCCATTAAATGGTGTAAGTACATTGGACCTTGTTATGATACAGCGTCACATCTTAGCCCTTGAGCGCTTTGATATTGCTTACAAGACTATTGCTGGAGATATTAATAGTGATGGAAGAGTTAGTGCGCTTGATCTTGTTCAATTGAGAAGATTGATATTAGGACGGACCGAGACATTTCCAGAAAATGACAGTTGGAGATTTGTAGATCCAGCACAAGATTTTGACAGCCCTACATCACCTTGGCCTTTCATAGAAGAGATAGTGATTCTTGATCTCGCAGATGATGTTGCTAATCAAGACCTAATAGGTATAAAGATTGGAGATGTAAATGGCAATGCAACAGCCAACAGCCTCTTCATTGGAGGTAGAAACGTCAGCGAGACACGACTTGTTCTTGATGATGTACTATTGACAAAAGGACAAAAAGTCACAGTGCCAGTTTCTTTAGATGATCTTAGAGGTCTTACTGCACTTCAGTTTACTCTGGAGCTTAAAGGCGCAAAGATCAATGGTGTTGTACCAGTCGGGCTTAATGTTACAGATGATAACATAGCGATCCATTCTGACAACGTGATGACCATGGCATGGTTTGACGAAGAAGGAGTAAATGTAGAAGGTGCCATGTTTGCCTTGGATATAACTGCCACTCGTGATGGTTCTCTTAGCCAGATGCTTTCTATAACGGATCGCATCACGACTTCAGAGCTTTACGATATGGACTTTGATTTAGCTACGTTGTCTGTATCATATGACAATTCTGATATCGCACTTAACTCTTCATTTGAGTTGATGCAAAATGAACCTAATCCTTTTGCTGTAAATACAACAATCGGATTTAGAATACCAGAAGCTGCAGATGCAACACTTTCAGTGATAGATATCTCTGGAAGACTTGTCTATAGCCAACAAGATTACTTTACTGCTGGATACCATGAAGTGGTACTATCGCAAGATCAGATACAGTCAAGAGGAGTGCTCTACTACCAATTGAAAACTTCGACTCAGACTGAAACGAAGAAAATGATTCTTATAGATTAATTACACCGGTAGTTCTAACCTAACTACCAAAGAACCCAAGGAGAAGTGCTGAACACGATTTTATAGTTGCTCAGACTTACTTCTGGAAATGATAATAGATCGGCGGCTACTCTAACCAAGTAGCCGCTTTTTTTATTCTTTTGGTCTTCCTTCGGTCATTGCTAAGTAGACACCATTAGTCCAGCCAAAACCATCTTGTACGGGATATTCGCCACCGCCTCCTTCTAATGTCAAGTCTTCGACATTGTACTTCTCCAACATCTTGCCTGTCCGATCAAAAACATTTTTGTTCAGTTTGGTCCATCTATGTGCTATCTCTTGGGCGAGCTCTTTCTTGTTATAATTAAGTAGTCCTTTGACAACGATCCATTGAAGAGGCGCCCAGCCGTTAGGTGCGTCCCATTGTTGTCCTGTGTAGTATGGTGTAGTCACTACACCACCTTTCTTTAAAAAGGTGTTTTTGATTTTTTCTGTACAGAGGTTTGCTTGCTCTTGACTACACAACTTGAAAAACATCGGATACGCACCTCCTAACGAAAGGCGTGATGTTACCTTCTTTTGCTTCCAATTATAATCTGTGAAGAAAGATTCTTTTTCATCCCAGAAAAGAGCGTTGATCGCTTTCTTTCGATTGTGCGCTAAGATGCCATAGTTTAATCCCAACTCCTCGTTACCTATTTTGATCAGACACTCTGATATCAGTTTTTCGAGATGCCACATCAGACAGTTGAGGTCAATAGGTAGGATAGAGGTTGTTTCAATTGTGTCAAGGGATTGCGGATCTTTCAACCAACGACTTGAGAAGTCCCATCCTGACTCACAGGCAGCGCGTAGGTTTTTGAACAGATCGCTTTCTAATTTGTTGTTAACATTGATCATTTCCCAATCATCTCTAAACATCTCTTCCCGAGGTGTGTTTTTCTTATCGAAGTACCGATTGAGAAGTACCTTGTTTTCTAATTTTATCACTCGGTTTGTGGCTACGCCTACTGGAAGACTCTCAGTTAGGCCATTCATCCACCAATTGTATTCTTTTACAAGAGAGGGTAAATACATTGGTATGATCTCCGACCCTTTTTCTTTGATCAGTAACTTGACCATAAGTGAGTAGAAAGGTGGCTGAGAGCGCGATAAGAAGTAAGATCTATTTCCATTAGGGATATGGCCGAACTCATCAATCATATACTTGAAGTTATCTACCATCGACGCTATTAAGTCAACTTTGCCGGAGACTTTTAATCCCAACATCGTGAAGTAACTATCCCAATAGTAGATCTCATCAAATCTGCCACCAGGTACAACGTACGGGTGGGGCAGAGGGATTTTGGATCCTCTATTCTTTTTAATCTTATCTGCAGGTCTTGTTAGACTATCCCAAAGTCCATGCAAATGAGCCTCTAAAGAATTAGAAGCGACTTTTATGTTGTCTATTTTAGGAAATTCAAAGTACTCATCAACAAAACTCTTTAAGTCAAACCCCTCTTTGGCTTTCTCTTCTTTGTAAACTTTTAAAATGATGTCTGGATGCAACTTTGCAGTTGCGTCTGCGAACGCCTTGCTATTTTCTAAAATGTCTGACCTGTGTATATCATAGAATAGCTCACCAAACATTTCTTCGGGCGACCTATATTGAGTTTTTGACATTAGTGGTACAGTTTATTAGAAAGCGATATCAAAATATAACATACTAAGGAAAGAGTATGAATTGTCCGATTCTAAATGATCAATATGAAAGTCGTAAAGCACTACATAGAGGCAACGTTCTTAGACGTTAAATCTAAAGTGCATCACATCACCATCTTCAACGATGTACTCTTTACCTTCGACACCCATCTTTCCTGCTTCCTTAACAGCAGCTTCAGAGCCTAAGGTCACGAAGTCAGTATACTTCATTACTTCAGCACGGATGAATCCTTTTTCGAAGTCTGTATGTATAACGCCGGCTGCTTGTGGTGCAGTAGATCCTTCTTTGACTGTCCAAGCCCTTACCTCTTTTTCACCTGCTGTGAAGTAGGTGATCAAGTTGAGTAGGGCGTAACAAGATCTGATCAAGCGATTGACGCCTGGCTCAGTTAGGTTCATTTCTTCTAAGAACATCATCTTCTCCTCGTCATCTTCCAACTGGATGATCTCTGATTCTATGGATGCTGAGATCAAGATCACTTCAGCGTTCTCCTCACTTACATGTGCTGCCAACTTTTTAGAATACTCATTGCCATCCTTGGCACTATTCTCATCTACGTTACAGACGTATAAGATAGGCTTAGATGTCAGTAAGTATAGTTCTTTATAAAGGGCTTTATAAGCATCCTCTACGGGAAATGACCTTGCCGGAGCCCCTGTCTCAAGATGTGCTTGAAGCTTCTGTCCCCAAGCAAGGTTAGCTTTGTCAGCTGGTGCTCCAGCCTTCGCTTGCTTGGCCAACTTTTCTACTCGCTTCTCAACGGTCTCGATATCCTTAAAGATCAGCTCTGTATCGATAACATCTTTATCTCTTACTGGGTCAACATTGCCATCTACATGGATGACGTTGTCATCAACGAAGCACCTGACAACGTGTACGATCGCATCTACTTCTCTGATATTTGCTAAGAACTGATTGCCCAGACCTTCGCCTTTACTTGCTCCTTTGATCAAGCCAGCGATATCTAGGATATCCACTGTCGTAGGCTGTATCTTCTGAGGATTGACGATGTCTGCAAGTGCTTTGAGTCGATCATCAGGTACAGTGATCACACCTAGGTTAGGCTCCTTCGTTGCAAATGGATAGTTAGCTGCTAACGCCTTAGCGTTTGTGAGCGCATTAAAAAGTGTAGACTTACCTACATTTGGAAGACCTACGATACCACACTTAAGAGCCATGATTTTGTTATTTTAAAAACGGCGCAAAGGTAGGGTTCTTTTCTGTTTCAGAAAACTTCTTCTTTTTGATAAAATCTTGTAAAAATCAAGGAGTTCATTGATATAAACAGCATATCTATACCTCCTCCTGTTTTTACAACTTTTTTAATGAACGAAGTGGAGTCGCAGACCAGATGTCTGGGAGTCATCTGACCTAGAAAACCGTAAGTGGGTCTTGAGCAAAATCGTCGGATCTATTTTGTCAGTTAAAGTAAGTCGTGTGCTTATTCAGAAGGTTGTACCTCTTCTTGCTCTTTGTATAGTGAGGGCGTGAGTCAGTAGACTGTCTTTCTTTTAAGTCAGTGCAAGTCTGGCCTTGGGCTCTTATCCTCCAGTGCAACGCTTCCTATGCAGGATATCTTTAAGGCTTGTGAGTAGAATAGATAGTTTGATTATAGAAGTATTATTGATTTTTAGGAATGGGAGTAGTATGATTTGTTTGATGGCCATACTTGCACCAGCTTAAAAAGTTGATAGAAAACGAAAAACTTGATCAGTTAGCTTAATTACATCCTTCTTGACGAATTTCCATAGACTGATTACTATTGAATTGACTATCAACATATTCGTAATCGTTGAGTATGTTAACTTCTGGTGCATCTAAGATGAGCCAATCAAATATTCCAGTGTCAAATCCAGGCATGACAGTGATGCTATTCTCAGCTTGCCACATACCTCTCAACCTTCCAAAAGAATTGGCAAATAATGGATCTGAAGGATCTAATATCAGAGTACTTTGGCAGGGAGCTCGGTGCTCTCGTGCTCCGATATCAATGCTGTTTTCTAATACTCTCGGTGTAACACCAGTTTGGTCATAGAGTTCGCCGATCAGAACGCCATTCCTTCCATTATTGATTAACGGCGAGCCACTTTTAGGGTTAGCATTAAAACTAAGCATAGGATCTTGTGCATAGATCATATTAGATCCGCAGGTAACATTGGTAAAATGCGGCTGATTACACTCTGCTTCCTGAATTAAGGAATAGTCAATATCTGTATTAATTGGTCCAAAAGAATCGCTCACTTTAAAGCTGCTGATTCCTGCATCACTTTTATTTTGCCAAAATGCACTGTTTGTAATGTCTAGTTCTCCGTTTCGAATCAATGCAAAAAGTCCACCTGCTTCGAGTGATGCTACATTATTAATAAAAGTAGAGTTAATTATCTTTGGATAGAAGAGACTTGATTTGATGCTTCGAGGACAATTGCACCTCCACCATGATCTGCAGAGTTGTTCAAAAAGATGCAGTTTTCAATTCGTGGATCATTCCTGCCTGAGCTAAGTCCATTTCTGTAATAATAAGCTCCACCAAAATTCGCACTGTTAAATATAAATATGGAGCTCTTTAGATTAAATGAACATCGATCTTCGACAGAAACGGAGATTGAGCCTCCATCATCTTCTGCATTATTATCTTCGAACTCAGAATGCTCAATAAATATTCTAGAGAAAGCACTCCCATTCATAATTGCATTTACGCATGATCCACTTCCCTGGGTGCTATTTTCTTCAAATCGACAAGTGTTGACAATAAATTCATCACTACCATTAGAATCTGACTTATAATTTATTGCTCCATGTGACCCAGATGAATTTGTCTCAATTTTTGAGTTTGTCACGTGTAGCTTTGCAGTTCCGGAGTTATGAATAAAGTTGATGCATGCCCCACCTTGAAGGGATTGATTACCGATAAACTCGCTTGAATCAATGAATAGTTCCACAACATTTGCATGGTCTTGCAAGTAAATAGTGCCTTTAGCGCTGGAGTTCCTGTTTCCTATAAATTTACATCTATTGATGTCTAAGCGGTAACCAGTATTCGAAGTGATAATTTCAGGGGCGGAAGCAAAGTTAGAATTGAGACCTGTCTTGGTCTCATTGCCACCTATAAAGGTCATGCCTTCAATCAACGTCCCTCCATTGCCATCTTGAACAAACATTAGGTTCTTGACATTATCACTAACGACAAACTCATTTCCATCACCATTAATATCGCCATTAATGATGCTCTCATATGAGTCAATATCTCTCACCGCAAAATTTTCAGAGTAGCCACCTAAGAGCTTGAGTGTTTTTTTAATTTCAAGATGACTGGACTTGCCGGATGGTTGTAGCGAGTTGCCGAGTCTATGAGGGATATAGCTACCTGCCGCTACTCTTATCTCGGGCTCTCCTGAGCAATGACATGCCATTGACAAAGCCATATTAAGACTACTTAGTGGGCTCGAAGGGTTAGTACCTTTTCTTAGCACATTAGCATCATCATTGACATAGA
>CALIHL010000078.1 GCA_938022935.1 uncultured Saprospiraceae bacterium | reverse complement strand
GTTTAGCGAGCCCTGACCATCCATGAGCTTCTAAAAGCTGCTTCATGATGTCAGCCAGCTTTATACCATGTAGGGGATTGTTTGTTTGCTTCTTTGGAGTGTTAGGCTCGTTATCCATGATGCAAATATGTAGTTTTTTATACTTGTGATGATTGAGTTTTACAAGGTACTATTGTAGTTACAAGTCAACTCGTGAATCTGTTTTGGAGATGATAATATATTAATTCGCGGGCTAAAGCATAGATTATTAACTTGTGCGACTCTATGAAGATCTATCTTAAGCCTTCAATGAGATGAGAAAAGATGAGACTGCATAATGAATGACTTAGGGAAAGAAAGGAAGCTATCGGCTATTCTATTCGCTGATATCCAAGGTTATACCGCTATCATGCAATCAGATGAGAAGCTTGGTATGAGCACCCTAAAGCAGTACCAAAATAGCCTTAGCATAGAGGTTCAAGAACATCACGGTCAGATCGTTAAAAATTATGGGGATGGCAGTTTATGCTTGTTTCCAAGCATCCTCCAAGCTTTGCTATGTGCAGAAGGACTTCAATTGAGATTGCAAGAAGAACCTAAAGTTCCTTTAAGGATTGGGATACACCTTGGAGATGTGCTCCATGTTGACAATGATGTATATGGAGATTCGGTGAACATTGCTTCTCGAATAGAATCAATGGGTGTTCCGGGTAGTGTTTTGTTTTCTAAAAGTGTCTTTGAGAAAGTGAAAAATCATAGACAGCTTAATATGAAGTCCATAGGATACTTTGGTTTTAAGAATATTGAAGGACCTATAGAGGTTTTCGCTTTGGCAAATGAAGGTTTAACGGTTCCCAAAAGATCTGAGCTCAAAGGTGGTCGAAAGGCAGCTGAACCAAAAAGGAGTCAATCAAGATTGATGTTTTGGTCATTCATTGGTTTGTTTGCTATCCTGGCTGCTTTTATATTATTCAAATCCCTTGCAAATGAAGATGCCTCAAAGGTGGGCGCTCAAAGTGATACACAGTACAAGGCAGATAAGAATGATAAGTCAATAGCTGTTCTTGCATTTGCGGATATGAGCGCAGAGCAAGACCAACAGTACTTTTCAGAAGGTATCAGCGAGGAGATACTTAATCTTCTTACTAAAATTCCTGACCTCAAAGTAATTAGTCGCACCTCTTCATTTTCATTTAGAGAGAAAGAGGCCACTACGGCAGAGATTGGAAAAATGCTTCATGTTAGTCACATCTTAGATGGTAGCATAAGGAAGTCAAAAGATGCTTTTAGAATATCAACCCAATTGATAGAAGCCAGTAGTGAAGTGCAAATATGGTCAGAGACATATGATCGCCCAATAGATGATATTTTTAAAATCCAAGATGACATAGCCTCCACAGTAACAGAGCAGCTCAAAGTTAGCTTGATGGATAAGGCCATTACTTCTAAAACGGTCAATGTTGCTGCTTATAATCTATATTTAGAAGCCAAGCAATTGCGAGATCAGCGCAATGCTAGCAGTGATAAAAGTGCGGAAGAACTTATTAGAAAATCAATAGAGGTAGATAGCAATTATGGGCCTTCTTGGGCTATGTTAAGTGAACTCATTTTTAATGGTGCTTTTAGTTATTCGCGATATAGCATCACAGAAGGTCTGAGCTTAAGTGTTTTAGCAGCAGAAAAGGCAATAGAGCTTGATCCTAATAATTCATTAGGTTATATCGCTATGACAACATTGATGAGGGCAAAAAATGATTTTAAGGCGGCAGACTCGTATTTGAAAAAAGCACTTGAGATAGATCCTGAGAATACTGATGTGATTTACGAGATGGCCAGTTATGCACTTGATTTGGGAAATATTGATGAAGCGATCCATTATTTGGAAAAAGCAATCAGCTTGGACCCTCTGAATTACTTACTACGATATACACTTGGATTACACTTGCTTTGGGTAGAAGATATAGACGGAGCAGCTAAAGAGATGTCAGCATATTTAGAACAGAATCCTTCTTCAGGATTAGGCCATAATTTCATGGCGCAGATATATGCGAATCAAGGAAGATACGATGAAGCCTTTCATTCATTGGAAAAAGACAAAGACCCATATTGGCACCTTTACCGAAAAGCTATAATATCTCATGAGGCAGGTAGGCTTGATGTATCAAAAGTTGCTCTCCAAGAATTTATAGATCAGTTTGGAGATGAAGGCTGGCCCAATATTGCACACGTATATGCAGTGATGGGCAATCAAGATGAAGCCTTCAGGTGGCTAAACTTGGCATTTGAAAACAATGACGCCTCACTTATGGAAGTGCTCAACTATCCTGAGTTTAAGATAATGTACAAAGATCAAAGGTGGGGCCGCCTTATAGGTAGATTAAATCTTCCAGCGCATCACGGCTTTGATAGGTCTTTCTAAGGTAATTGAAATATCAAAGAATGACACTTCAAGAATGGAAAGATCAAGGGGCATACTTTAATTACAATTCACACCAAATCTTTACGATAGATGAAGGTGTAGGCGATGTCATATTGTTGATACATGGCTTTCCTACTTCGTCATGGGATTGGAGTCAGATGTGGCCTGAGCTGACCAAGCGATACAGAGTGCTGGCTATAGATATGATCGGGTTTGGATTTTCTGATAAGCCAAGAAAGTACAAGTATAGTATCATGGATCAAGCGGATCTGGTTGAAGCTTTTCTAAGATCCAAGGATATACGTAATGTAAAGTTGTTTACTCATGATTATGGTGATACTGTTGCGCAAGAGTTGTTGGCCAGATACAATGATCGTCAAGCCCAACAAAATGATGCGCTTAATTTAGAATCACTTTGTCTACTCAATGGTGGCTTGTTCCCAGAGACCCATCAAGCCTTGATGATCCAGAAGGTCTTGATGTCACCAATAGGTAGCATCATAAGTCGTTTGTTTAATAAGAAGAAGCTGGCTGCAAATTTTAAAAAGATCTTTGGTCCAGATACCCAACCCACAGAAGCAGAGATCGATAACTATTGGTCTGTCATCAGTTATAATGAGGGCAACTTGATCTCTCATCTTTTGATAAAATATATGCAAGATCGATTAGATAACAGAGAGAGATGGGTAAGTGCTCTTCAGGATGCAAAGATCCCGATAAGATTGATAGATGGCACATACGATCCTATATCGGGAGGCCATATGGTAGAGCGGTACAAAGAGCTGATACCAGATCCTGATGTAATTGAGTTGGATAGGATAGGACACTTTCCGTTGATCGAAGCACCTGATTTGGTCTTGCAGTACTATTTGGATTTTACTGGGATGGCAATGTAAGATTAACTACTTCAAGAACTTGTAAGTCATCAGTGACTATAGATTAGAAAGTTAGAGAAGGGATTTTTAGTGTTTCTTTCGTTTTGATGTTCTCTTTTCTATGTTCTTTACAAAGATCAGTTTGTGCCTGCTTTTAGAATTTTCTCTTTGCTCTATATCAAACTTTCCAATTGACTTAATCAAAGGTGTCAACTTTTCAAATCCATAGTTTCTGGAATCAAAGTTTGGTTGCTTTTTCCGAAGCAAGCTACCTACATCACCAAGGAACGCCCAGCCGTCTTCATCTGATAAGTCAGATATAGTACTGGATATGAACGATATCACTTTAGGTGTGACTTCATCTATGCTTTCCTTCACTTTCCCTTTCTGACTCACACTCTCCTTTTTTACGGTTTGTCTCTTTAGGATCTCGATATAGATAAATCTATCACAAGCTACAATGAATGGGTTAGGAGTCTTCTTCTCACCGATGCCGATCACCTGCATGCCCGCTTCTCTAAGTCGAGTAGCTAACTTTGTAAAATCACTATCACTTGATACCAGGCAAAATCCATTTACCTTTTCAGAATATAGGATGTCCATTGCATCTATGATCATGGCTGAATCTGTAGCATTCTTGCCAGAGGTGTATGCATACTGCTGGATGGGAGTGATGGCGTTCTGAAGGAGCATGTTCTTCCACTTTGATAAGTGTGGGCTTGTCCAGTCGCCGTAGATTCTCTTTATTGTAGGGTTTCCATACTTGGCTATCTCTTCCATCATCTCTTTGACATGAGCAGATGGGATATTATCACCGTCTATAAGTACGGCTAAGTTTGAGTTTGAGTTAGCATTTTCTGTCATTGGAGAGGTTTATGCGGCACAAGATATCATGTTGTTGATAGGCCAATATTTAATGGTAGCGAAGATATAGGAAGTTAATATCTTTTGATATGGGTACAAAATAGTGAAGAACTGTAGTGAACATGCATAAAATCCTTAGATTGACATATAAATAGTCTTATCATGACCAGTCGCAGAAACTTTGTCAAACTATTACCATTGGGTGCACTCTTGCCTCACCAATTGGCGAAAGCTCTTTCAGGTGGCTCTGAAGGTCATTTGGCGTCAGCCTCACTATATAAAAAGATAGATGAACTCTATGACAAAGCCATAGTGGTAGATGGTATCGTCATCACTCGAAACTGGGATGAAGTAGCGGACAAAGCGCTCGCCAAATCGGGATACACAGGCTTCAATGCTTCGCTTGATTCTGGTAGTCTAAAAAGAGCTCTGGTTTCTCTATCAGACTGGCATATGCGGATCAAGAAGCATCCAGATCGTTTTATGACAGCCACAAGTGCTGATGATTTTATCAAGGCAAAGAAAGAAGGAAAGGTCGCAGTGATGATGGGATTTCAAAATACAACGCCACTGGAGAAGTCGATCAGCAACATGGATATCCTCTATCAAGCGGGCACGAGATGGATGCAGCTGACTTACAATCAGCGTAACCTCGTTGGTGATGGGTGCACAGAGCGAACCAACGCAGGTATATCTGACTACGGTGTCGAAGTTGTCGAGCGGATGAACGAGCTGGGGATCATCGTCGATCTTTCTCATTGTGGTAAAGCAACTACGGATGATGGTATCGAGCATAGTAAAGTGGGTGTATCTATCAACCACTCCATGTGTGAGGCCTTACACAAGAACCATCCTCGTGCTAAGACGGACGCGCAGATAAAGGCGATGGCCGATAAAGGTGGTGTGATCGGCATCATTAGCTTAGGATATATGATCGGTCCTAACTTAGGTACAGATACTACGCTTGAGACATATGTAGACCATATCGATCATGCAGTCAAGGTGGGCGGTATTGACTCAGTCGGTGTTGCTGCAGACTTTGCAGTGCAAGGTTTGAAGGCAACAGGAGCAACACGCAAGAACTGGTATGAACCAAGGCTAACTCGCTTTAAGCCATCTTATAAAGTGCAATGGCCCCCTTGGATACCAGAACTCGATACACCAGAACGTTATCGTCACGTCGCACGTGTCCTTGATAAGCGAGGGTATAGCTCGGGAGATATAGAAAAAATACTGGGGCAAAACTGGTTGAGGTTCTTCCGTGAGACTTTGAAGCCTTAGTCAAGCGACTTTTTCATTTTCATGAAAATGCTACAATTGTAAATTATAAAATCACAGAACAAGGGCCTGGTATAAGAACTTGTGAGATTAGAATATTAAAATAGAATTGATGAAACCCACCACTGAAAAATCAACGAACAGTCATATAAACTGGATGATATGGAGTCTTGTGGTCGTCATTCTGTCTGGCTGCTCCAATGAACCCAATCCTTGGCTTGATGTAGATGAAGAAGGGACTTTTCTTGTATATAGAAGGCAGTCGCAGATTGGAAAAGAACAGTATACCATCACCACTGATGGGTCTACTATTCTTGTCAAGTCACTACAAGGAGAAAATGAGAGAGGAAGGATAACAGGTGTTGACGCGGAGCTTGTGCTAGACATGGACTTAGCGCCTCAGTCATACTACAGTAGACGCATCGCCAATGAGGACACTACCAATATCTTCAAGATGACGATGAGTGATGGTCATGTCAGCATCTGGGAAAAACATTTTGATGTTGTTACATCTAAGGCACCACGTAGCTTTTACCCATTGCACAGTAATATCCCAGCAGCGATGGAGATCATGCTGTATCAGTATTGTCTAAAGAAAGGAGGATCAGCGAAGGTGCCAACGCTCCCAAGAGGAGAAGTGTCAATCGTGCACAAAGGTCATGATATGGCACAGATAGACGGAGCGAAAGTTCGCTTGGATCGATATGTGGTTGAAGGTATAAACTGGGGAGGACGTACTGTCTGGCTTGATCAAGACAAGAATCTTGTGGCCCTTGTAAAAGCCAATACTCAGATCCGTGAGATTATAAAAGAAGGATACGAAGATGCTATGCCAATCTTCATAGCAGGACATGCAAAAGAACAGATCGATGCACTAAGAGAATATACAAAAGATCTCAAAGAAGAGTCATCAGATATTATAGCATTGGTAGGAGGAGATGTTGTAACTGGGCTGAGCGATGTCGCAGAGCAGGACATGACCTTGATTATAAAAGAGGGTAGGATAGCTGCTATAGGTGAGCGCTCATCCATTGAGATCCCAGAAGGTGCTCGAGTCATTGATGTAAGTGGAAAAACACTTATGCCCGGTCTATGGGATATGCATGCACATTCTAATCAAGTCCAATGGGCACCCGCATATTTGGCAGGAGGTGTAACCACCATCAGAGACAATGGAAATGAAATAGAATTTGCAACAGCTTTTAGAGATGGGATCGCCAACGATGGGTTATTAGGTCCGGATATCCTTTTGGCTGGCATGACAGATGGAGCAGGGGCAAAAGGCAATGGCATCATCCGTGCGAGAAATGCGGAAGAAGCACGCGAAGTTGTTGAGTTGTATCATAGCCATGGTTATAAGCAAATAAAAATTTATAATTCGCTAACACCAGAAGTAGTGAGAGTTCTATCGGAAGAAGGTCATAAAAGAGGAATGACAGTTACAGGACATATCCCTTCTGCTGTTGGTGATGTCGTAAGTGCAGTAGAGCTCGGCATGGATATGTTCAGTCATGACAGGGCGATATACTCTGCACTTTATCCAGAACTGACAAGAAGAGAGATTACTGCTAAACTATTAGATAAGCCAGATGCTGACCCTGTAAGAATTCAAAAAGCAATTGACTTCTTTTTAGAAAACGAGATCGTCTTAGATCCTACTTTAAATCTGATGTACATCAGAGCTATGACCCAAGGATCTGTTATGGAATCTGTAGAACCTTTCGCAGGTCGTGTAGCATATGAGCTATGGGAAGGTAAGCGTCTTAGAAAAGGTATGAAGCCAGGTGTGGCAGCAAAGAATGTTGCTAAAAACAAGTTTGGCGCAGAGATGGTCGGTAAGCTCTTTAGAGCGGGTGTTCCGATTGTCGCAGGTTCTGACAACTTCGCTCCTGTCTTTGGTGTATATCTGGAGATAGAGATTTATCAGAACGATGGAGGCTTAACTCCGCTACAAGCGCTTCAGACGGCGACGATCATACCAGCACGAGTGATGGGTATGGATGCTGAGACTGGCACCTTAGAGGTTAACAAGCAAGCCGACATAGCTATACTTGATATGAACCCACTTGAGGACATCACCAATGTCAGAACCGTATCAGCTGTTCTTACAAATGGAAATTATTATAAAAGTAATCCACTGTGGGAAGCGGCTGACTTTGAGCCGAGGTTGGAATAAGGATTATAATAACGATTTCAATTTGATTATACTTTTATCAGTAAGAACTTGAACCGAAGAAGTAATCTCCTCTATAGGCCAATCCCACCACGCAAGTTCAAGTAGTTCAGAGATTTCTTTTTCAGAGAATCGTTTTCTAATTTCCTTTGCTGGGTTACCGCCTACAATAGAGTAAGGGGCTACGTCTTTTGTGACGACCGACTTGGTAGCGATGATCGCACCGTCTCCGATGGTGATGCCAGGCATGATTGTAGCGCCATATCCGATCCAGACGTCATTGCCAACTACTGTGTCCGACTTCTTAGGATATTCTTTTCCATCCATAGCCTGAGACCAATCTTGTCCAAATATTGCAAACGGATAAGTAGAGATAGCGTCGCTCAAGTGGTTGGCGCCATTCATGATAAATGTAACATCAGATGCGATCATGCAAAACTTTCCAATGATCAACTTGTCTCCTATAAAGTCGAAGTGATACTTCACATTTTTTTCAAAGTTGTCTATGCTTTCAAAGTCATCATAGTAAGTGTAGTCACCGACGATGATGTTGGGACTATTGATGACATTTTTTAGAAAGCAGAGCCGATCATAATTGTCTAATGGAAACTTTTGATTGCTATCAGGTATGTTCATAAGTGTATAGTCGTGATCCTTTGGTGAAGCTAAGCATCTCATTCGATATAGCAAGCGTAACTATAAAATACCTTGATCTACTTAGCATGCTTATCCCAATAAGCTTTGCCATAACTGCAGAAGATTTCTTCTCCTTCCTCTATGTCTCTGATCGCTCTAAGGCAAATGTTATCATCATCGTCCAAGGTGATCTCAGCGTTGTTCTTATATGGGCTCTTAGATAAGCCTGTGGCATCATTAGCATACTTGGCAAAGCAATAAGTATGCTTGCTGTCCATGATGGTGCCGTCTAAGAGATTGATAAAATATTGATCGTTGTGTCCTGCGACTCTTTTTGTGATTTCTTCTTGGGTCAGTATATCTCCATCAAAAAGTGAGATTACTTCACTTTTGAAAATAGAGATAGCTGTAAAAAGCCCTTTGCCAGCATTAGGGATCTGCGAAGGTTTTGTATATAAATAATCAGACTCTTCTGCTTCTATAGTAGACGCCTGTACGTATGTTGCCTGTTGCTGCTTCAATCGAGTCTTGTTTATTTAATTACGATGTTGAACTCATCCAATAGCAATTTGGATAGTTCCCTCTTGTCTTTTATTGGCCTATTGTCATCTTGGTCGCCCGTTCTTACTTTATAATTATCGTTGAAGATTGTCTTTCTACCATCTTCTGTCGGTATGGTGCAGATCATATTCTTTACAAAGTATGAATCGGGAGATGTTTGTTTTATAACATTTTGATCATAGAACTCATCAATCGTTCTTGGTTGAATGTCAAATGAATATCTTTTTATAAAATCAGATTCGCCTTTCATTGTCTCGGATAAAAGATACTGACCTGAGTCGATAGCTGCTATTTTGTAATCTTTAAAGCGACACTCTTGCTTGACTCCTTCTGCAATTTTAAGTGGCTCTAAGAACAGGTCACCATAGCCAACATCTACCAGCCAAGTTTCTTCAAGCTGTACTATGATGGACATATGATCAAACTCTGGCCCTGGAGTATCCTCGTTATATATCTTTGATGAGATCATCGAGCTCTTAAATCCCACTTGGCTCAAGAGAATATGAAAGAGGTGATTAAGCTCATAGCAGTATCCTCCTCTGTTTTTTTGAATGACCTTGTTGAAGATGCTTTCTGTATCCAATCTGATCGGATTGTCAAAGTGTATATCCAATGCTTCGAAAGGGATATGCATAGCATGGCATCTGTGTAAGTGCTTTAGACAATCAAGTGTCGGCTCAATCTTGCCGTTATAGTTTATTCTTTTTAAGTAGTTTTCTTGCTTCACTCTGTTAATTACCCTTTTTATGTGAAATGATCACCTCACGTGAAAAGCTTATCTTCTGTACTAATCCCACTATGGTTTCCTTCTTAGCAACTAAGTCATGCCCAACAATCTCCGCTTGCATGACTTTCCAAAACTTGGGCATAGCCCACTTTCCTTGACTGAATGAATACAAGTATGATAGCTCTACAAATTGTAAAACAGAGTTGAAGATCCAAAAAGCTGATGCTTTGCTGATGGTAAAGCCAAGCTTCTCTGCAGTTCTATTATTAAAAAAGTAGCTATTGCCTATTATTTTCACATTTGGTGATAACTGTTCGTTTTCTATTCTTTCGATAATCGTAAGTAAAGCTTTAAAATAGTGTTCTAATAATGTCTTTTGCACCTTCCTTCCGCGGTCGCTCCACTTGAAGTTAAGCAGATAGTCAAAGGTAAAGATGTTGTGCAAGTCATACTTCTCATCATTTTGGACTGTTGATAGGACAAATGGATTGAGGTATTTATAGTAACCGATAAGCCTGAAGAAAGGAACAGTCGCTAGATTTAAAAGAGGGGCTAAGAATGGCAGGAGCACGAGGCCATAGGATAGATCCATGATTGTAACCATAAGTGCAAATCCACAAAGGAGCAGCAGGACAGATGCGATCCATTGTACGATCTTGGGAGACTCATAGAATATCGTCATCTGTTCTAATTGCTTAAAGATTTAAACTATCCATCTTCGGTTGCTCGTATCTGCTATCTTCAGCCGGGTACCGAAGCCTATCTTCATATAGACCACTTTCTTTAGCCAATGACCAAATTAAGCTTTCTCCCGCTGGAACTGTACTTGGGATTTGCTCAAATATTGGGTCTGTATAAGCTTCTTCTGCATCAATGACTTCCCATCCTTCTGATTTGAATCGTTGGATCAAACTTTTTAAAAATAATGCGGAGGTCAGGTTATGATGTAGCAGTAAGGTATGGTTGATATGTCTGTCATTCATCTCAAACGAAAGTGATTCATAGAACTTCGCTCTATCAATGATATGATCCAAGTAATATTTTTGAAAGGCTGCCGTATCTACCTTTTGTCGATATTTCATGTGATTGATCAATCGAGAGTTTACAAACCAATCAGAAGCATCTATGGTTACGTACCCGTTACGATATTCATGTTTCTCTAAAATAGATCTTATGCTGTCTATCTTTTCTCTTGAATTTCCTTCTTTAAGGTATGGGAAGCGGAAGTATTTGACGAAAGTCTCATATGGTTGGATGACAGACTCTGCAAACAAAAGTTCATCCTCAAAGTCTTCAGCTGTATTGTTCTTGTCATTAAAGTTAGGATGTGTCAAGGTATGATTGGCGAGTTTATGACCTCGGTCACTCCAGGTCTGCATAAGGTATTTACCTTTTTTGCCTTTCTTATTATGGGCAGCGATAAAGAAGAAGGCCTTTAAGTTTGCTTCTTCTAAGGTGTTTAGAATACGATTGTTCCAATCTTCAAATTTATATTCGACAATGTCATTTATGAGTCCGTCATCAAAAGTGAAGCTTACAGTAGGTGTTTTGTTTTCTAACTTAGATTTGACTTGATCTTTGTTGTTATTTGGCTGCTCTGCTACATGAAGTTTGGGGTACTCGGAGCAAGCGAATGTTGTCAAAATAGAAATGAATAATATCAACTTAAAGATTGAATTCATTATATACCTGGTTTGCTCTTGTTAAAATGTTTTTCGTCAAGATAGAGGTTCGTGTAATATATGCCTTCGTGATTCATAAATGTGCAATCCTTCCTATTAAGGTCTAATCTTCCACCTTTAAAATTCTGAGCTGGCAAAGCTAACTCTTCATAGATGCATGCAGTTGCTGCAAAGTCCCATATGTTTCCGCCACCATTCTCTTTCTTTGGAAGCTTTAGCATGCACGCTGGACCGTTCTCCAGCACGAGGATAGCGTTAAGTACTGAGCCAGCTCCAGCAGCTTCTTTGATTTCGGCCATGTGCAATTGCTCGATATGTCGATCAAGTATTCTTTTGATGTGGTCAGCTTGAGGTGTATCTTTTAGTGATCGATCTGTTACATAGGTTAGGAAGTTGTTCGTATTCTCAATAGCCCAAGGCGAATCGTTCTTATATGCGCCATGCCCTTTGATGGCATAGTACAATGTATCAGTGACTGGATCAAAAACAACACCGATATAGGGTGTCCCATCTTTTGCAACTAAGGCTATTGAAATAGAATATCCTGGATGTTTATTGATGAAAGCAAGTGTGCCGTCCATTGGATCGATACACCAAAAGAACTCTTTTTCTAATCGCCCACCGTCATCTTCAGTTTCTTCGGACAAAAGCGCCAAGTCGTACTTAGTGCAACTTGGTAGTAAGATGTCAAGTATAGCAGCTTCACAAGCTTTGTCTACTTCAGTTACTACTTGTGATGCATAACTGTCTCCGGCTTTCTTTTTATCAACAGAGACTTCCTTGTCTGCATGTAGTTGGATGACTCTACCTGCGGCGAGGGCTGCACTGACCGCTGTATTTTTGAGATGTACCAGATCCATACCTATAGATTCATTATGACTTCTGATGTAACACGTTCACTATAACTATTGATCTTCCAGTGACTGGGACTCCAGCCTTTTAGAAAGCGATGAAAGTCCGCCCAAGCAACTCTATAGAGAGCACGCCATTCTAATTCTAATGCTTCATGTCTCTCTTTAAGCGCACTGTGTAGGTGATCGAAGTACGTATCTAATATTTGCGCCTCTAAGCGCTCACAATCTTTCTCTTGAAGACAGCTACCTATGAAGTAAGCGACATCTTTCATCCCACATCCTCCGCCGACATACTGAAAGTCAACGGCCGCAACCTGCCCATCTTCGCCGAAACAAAAGTTAGCCAACTTTGCGTCCCCATGAACAAAAGTTTTATGAGCGCATTCGTTTAGTTTTTTATCAATAAGAGGAGCAGCTTCCCTTAACCTTGCATCATCCAATACTTCAAGCTCTTGTGGTCTGGTATCCAAGTGCCAGTATGTCCCAACTTGCCAGAGCCCATCAGGTTCTTTGTCAAGATAACTTGCGTGAAATACCGCCAACCACTCCAAACAAAAAGAAATCTCTTCCCAAGTAAGAGAACCTTTGCGTAAATGATATCCAGCTTCATCCAGATCTTCTAATACCATCAAGACTTCGTCTTCGTGTTGTTCAAGCGCTAAGCACTGGGGAAGACGGGCAGAGCTCTGAGCGCTGTACTTATCATACCACTTAGATTCTACCTTGTAAGATTTTACTTTGCGTTGATGGCCTACGTCGGTGTTCCATCCTCGAGGATGGTTCTTATGTGTAGGTAGCTGCACATGCTTGACGACTACGCTAGCAACGGAGGTGTTTTCTAAGCTAACACGAACGATTTTGCCATATCCACTCCATAAACTTTGTATGACTTCTTGTTCAACCATAGAAGAAGCTTCAGTGGATTGTAATATGATTGACTTGAAGTGTTGATTCATAAAATGGTGATCTAACGATTGACTCTGCTCTGTAAATGTTTTACTATTGAAGTGTCCAGTCGTACTAATCATAAAACCCACCAGGAGCATAGACGTGAAGGGAGATTGACTTTTCCTCCAGATTTGATATAGTATGTATCTCACCTCCTTCGATATATGTGATATCGTTTTCTTTGACAATTGATTCTATAGACCTGTCATCGACTAATCTTACATCTTGTAGACTTCCTTTAAATAACTTCATAAGACACCCGTTTTTAGGATGCTTATGTAATGGTGTCTTCTGATGTGGGAGCCAACAGATTAGCACTATTTCAAATTCATCAACTTGGTGCAACAGAATTTTTTTATAATGCTCGTGGGAAAACTCAACATGCTCATGAACCGAGTCAAAGTTTAGACTTTCGAACTGCTTCATAAAACCTTTCAACTTGCCTTTCTTAAGGTGAGCGTTGATAGAAACTACTAAATCAGAAATAGTCATAACATCCTAATAAATCTCATAAATTCAATGCAGGATCAAATATATGTTAAACATCGGTGGGTTGCTTCGCTCGCTCTTTTAACAATTAAAAGCTTTATGAGGACCGTAGGGTTAATGATTCTCTGACTATGTGAAAAGGAGCCTG
>CALIHL010000077.1 GCA_938022935.1 uncultured Saprospiraceae bacterium | reverse complement strand
AGACTTTGTACCAGCACCACCGAAGTTTAAGCCCTTTACGAATCCTGAGATCCTACTAACTACAAGTACTTCTTTTTCCAGTACATCTTTTGATAACTCAAAGAAGTGTTTGTCGTCAACTTTATAAGTATTCCAAAGACCTGTGTCACTGACGGCACCTTCTTTTATGATGTCTTCGAAGGCTTTGATTTTTCCTTCTTTCTTCTTTTTCTCTGGTTTCTTATGAGCTTCTACTTCTGCTTTCTTTTTCTTCTTTTTGAAGATCTGTGCAGAAGAAGTATTAGCTGAGAAAAGGAAGAATGTAAACGTTAAAATTATTGATAAAACGCGCATGTAGATTTTATTATGTTGATAAGGACACAACATAATTAATATCTATCAATACACTGATAAGAAGCTTGACATCTTAAGATAATATTAGGTCTTTTCGTCGCATCAGATGCGCTATAAGAAAAACCTACTCGTTATCCTTTTGTCGAGCAAGCTGAGCAACTGATTCCATGACCTTTTCGGTCTGCTTTTTCTTAAAGTCTGCGAGTTGATCTGCTATATTATCATTCGCCGTGCCGAGTATCTCAGCAGCCAGGATGCCCGCATTTTTTGCGCCATCTAAGGCCACTGTTGCTACTGGGACACCATTAGGCATCTGTAGGATACTCAGTATACTATCCCAACCATCTATGGAGTTGGACGACTTCACTGGAACTCCGATGACAGGCAGTGTTGTAAGTGACGCGACCATACCTGGTAGGTGTGCAGCTCCACCTGCACCTGCTATGATGACTTTGACTCCTCTGCCTCTTGCCGCTTTCGCAAATGTTACCATCCGCTCAGGCGTCCTGTGTGCAGAGACAATCGTGATCTCATAATCGATCCCCATCCCATCTAAGAACTCTGCTGCTTTAGACATAACAGGAAGATCAGACTGAGACCCCATGATGATGCTTACTTGTGGTGCTTGTGACATGTTAGGTTATTTGCTGATAACGCGAAAGTTGTCAGTTATAAATTGATAATGTTTAATGAGCTCTTTCGCATCCCTTCCTACGATATTGATGTGGCCCATCTTTCTAAAAGGCTTAGTTGTGGTTTTGCCGTACAAATGGACATTGACGCCTGGGATGGTTAGTATCTTATCCAGACCTTCATAGAAGACAGGACCAGTATGGCCTTCAGCTCCGAGTATATTCATCAATAATGAAGCACTGGTCGTATCTGGTGCTCCTAAAGGGAGTTGTGCCAATGTCCTTACTTGGTTTTCATATTGTGAGCAGAGCGCTGCTTCTATTGTATGATGTCCGCTGTTGTGAGGTCTAGGAGCCACTTCGTTGATCATAAGCTCTCCTGAAGGCGTTAAGAACATCTCTATGGCCAGTAATCCAACGATGCCATAGGCTTCAGCCGTCATAAGGGCTAACTCTTTAGCCCGAGCAACTGTCTCTTCATCTATATCTGCTGGACCGAGTTGATACAGAAGAATATTTGCGTCAGCGTGAAAAACCATCTCTACGGGATCATAGACTACAACTTCGCCCTTAGCATCTCTGCAAGTGATAACGCCAATCTCCTTATCTATAGAAACCAAGTCTTCAGTGATGAAGTTACTTGGAAATGCTTGAGTCAGATCTGATTCTCTACGGATGATCTGGACACCTCTCCCATCGTATCCATCCTTTCTCATCTTCTGGACGAATGGATATTGGATCGCACCATTTTCTATGGATGCCTTCAGCTCGACTATCGAATCAAAAAGTTTGAAGTCTGAAGTAGGTAGACCCTTCTGCTTATAAAAGTCTTTCTGAAGGCCCTTGTCTTGGATCAACTCGATGATATGCGGTTGTGGATAAACGATCGTCCCTTGATGTTCGAGTTCTTTAAGCGCTTCACAATTGACTTTCTCTATCTCGATACTGAGTACATTACACTCGGCACCAAATGCCATAACATTATCATAATCGGTGATGTCACCGACAGTATAATGAGTTGCTATCCTAGACACCGGCCCCTCAGTCATGCTGTCCATAAACCGGATATCTATATCTAACTTATTTGCAGGAGCGTAAAGCATCTTTCCTAACTGTCCACCACCTAAAATGCCTATCTTCATTTTTCGAATAAGAATGAGATGGCGAAAATATTAATAAAGAATGGTTTAGTGATCAATCGAGGTGTATCGAGTCACCAAGATGTGCTAATAGTTGATGATAGAATAGAAAAAATAGCTCCAGAGATCACTCAAAACGTGGATCAAGAGATAGATGCTACTGGTCAATGGGTGATGCCAGGCATCATCGACGATCAAGTGCACTTCAGAGAGCCTGGACTGACTTATAAGGCTGATATAGCTTCCGAGTCTAGAGCAGCGCTTGCAGGAGGCGTAACGGGCTTTATGGAGATGCCCAACACAAAACCATCAGCACTTACACAAGAGCTATTAGAAGATAAGTATGTGACGGCAAGTAGTAGCGCGATAACTAACTATTCATTCTTCATGGGTGCGTCTAATGAAAACATAGAAGAGGTGCTCAAGACCAATTATAAGAATGTCTGTGGTGTCAAAGTCTTCATGGGATCAAGTACTGGAAATATGTTGGTCGATGACGAGCAAGTACTTAACAGCATCTTCTCTAAGGTGGATATGCTTATCGCTACACACTGTGAAGATGAACAGACGATAAGAGACAATATGTCCCTATACGAAAGTCTACCCAAGCTCCATGCTGGATATCACCCTGTCATCAGAAGTAGAGAAGGTTGTCTCAGGTCCAGTGGTCTGGCAGTTTCATTGGCTAAGGAGCATGGCACGAGACTACATGTCTTACACATCAGTACTAAGGATGAACTATTCTTGTTTGAACCGGGACCTGTTAAAGATAAACTGATCACGGCGGAGGCCTGCGTACACCATCTCTTCTTTAATGATACTTACTACGAAGAGCTTGGTAACAAGATCAAGTGCAACCCTGCTATCAAATCAGAAGATGACAGAGCTGCTATCTGGCAAGCTGTCCTCGATGACCGTATCGATGTCATAGCCACAGATCATGCTCCTCATACCATGGAAGAGAAAGAGCGACCATACTTAAAAGCGCCAAGTGGTCTGCCACTTGTACAACATAGTTTGCTCATTATGCTGGACTTCTACCACAAAGGCATGATTACAAAAGAACGTATCGCCGAGAAGATGTCACATGCAGTGGCTGATCTATTTGCTATAGAAGATCGTGGTTACCTCGACGAAGGTATGAAGGCTGATATCCTTATATGTGATCCTGAGAAACAACAGTTGATACAGAGAGAAGATGTTAGGTACAAGTGTGGTTGGTCGCCGTTAGAAGGTATGACTTTTAAAGGTGAAGTCACGCACACTTTCGTAAATGGTGTTCTCAAGTATCAGAATAGAAAGATTATAAATGAAACAGCAGGGGAGAGAATGACTTTTAGTCGTTCTTGAGTGTCGGTTTGGTATGATACGATTCTAATTGGTATTCTGATGGTTAAGTAAATAGTAATGGAACCGTCCATGAAATAATAAGAAGGACAATCGATCCGCAAAATCTTATAATACTATGTTGAGTTATCGGGACTGGTGACAAGCCGTTTATATATGTTCTGTATTGTATCATTTCGAGGTGACTCAGTTGTTGCTTAGAAGAGATAGCAAGTTGATCAACATTGCTTAGGTCGCCTTTGAAGAAGGATTGAATAAGAGATTTTTCAGTTTTAGATCGTGCATTGATCTCTCTGTATAACCTCCACAACGGTATGGTCAATGTTATAATTAAGAATGGAATACTGATAATCAAAGAGTTGAACATAGACGCTCGCAGTTCTGGATCCGCAAAAAAGGATATGGGAAGTACTATATAGAGACCGATGAGCCCTATACCAGCAGCGATAGCTACATGTGAAAATGGATCCAACTTACTTAGGTCCAATAAATCCACAACGGCATACTTCTTTGCAATTATATTGAATCTATAAACTTCAGTTATAGTTATATATAATAAGTGAAGAAGAAATACGCCTGTGATAATGGCATGTAGCTTCGCCATGCTTATACCTAAGATATAGATCTGCCCTTCTATATAAAAAATATCTGCCGGAGCACTATAATTAACTGCATACACAAGTAGTGGTGAGAGCAGCGTAACGAAGACGAATGTTAGAAAGCGGTAAGTGCCTTGTTTTTGATTTAATTGTTCAAAATCCTCTTGTCCTATCTCTAATGATGGTTTGATCTTGTTAAGGTAGGCACGGATCTTTCTATTGAAAACTATAAAATAGGGAATAAGGTAACTTATAGCTAAAGAATTAGTTAGGTTGATCCCTTTTATATTTCTAAGTAAGAATGCTAATGCTAATAGTATAACAAATAGCAAGGCTGGATGAAAAGGAAGGGTATCTCCCAGTCTATGAATAAGCGGACGATACGACCTGCTTAATACAAGACTTTTGATCTTCTTGTAAACTTGAGATGTTTGCTTTTTTAGGATCTTTATAATAGCTTCCACAATTATACTTTAATTGATACTAGCTCTGTTGCTCTGATCCATTATCCTCGTAGAGATTACCAACCATTTTTAACGAAGGACTTGTTGATAGATCTCTGAGTGTACAAGTCTCTGCGGGCAACAATGGAGAGCCAGCATTCAGAATCAATGGACTATCTGATATCACATTAGAAATGGGTTGTAGGCCTTGCAATATTTTCTTAAACCTATCCAAGATGGTAGTACTTTCTTTTTTGGTGAAAGCTTTTAGATCAACCTTTTTTCTGTTTCCTGCAATTTTAACCTTTATTGCATAAGAACGATTGTCTGAAGCGTCAGCATTCCAATAGGAAGCTGTAGCCACCTCGACACAGACCATGGGTGTTTTACCTTTTCTTTGAATGAATAACTTTGAAATAAAGGACTCTATCAATCCTCCAAAAACACGGGCAATCTTTTGAAGAGTTGGATTGCGAACCTCATCAACAACCAAGATGACAAGCCCTCCTAACAATAAGGTGGATTTGTAATACGGACCTCCAACATAACTTTTGACCAATTCAATAATTGGAGCCACTGGATATTTTTTGCTACCTAACACTTGTCCATCTTCATCATGCCATCGGACAACATCTATGCGATCTATGGATTCTTCCTCCAGGATTTCTTCGAGCGTTTGATTTTTAATGCCTTTCCAGGTTGCATGCACAAACCGATGTTCACCACTTTCTTCACCTATGTACACGACGGCATGGGAGTATCCACCCTGATCTACTTGTTGGATTAATTGAGAAAGCTCATCAGTGCGATGACAGAGAAGGATGTCTGCGGGATGTAGCTCCGCTAGTGATATTTTTGGTTGATTTGCAGTGTTCATACTTTGAATATAGCTAAAAGCTCTAATGATGAGAAATCCAAAGAAAGAACAAAGCTTGTAGAAAGAAAAGGACGGAGCTTAAAGAGGGAGAAATAAGCATTGATTTACTTAGGCTTCTGCGGACGTATTATTGCAATAGAAGCCTTTATGATAATTATACTTCATAAGAATAAATATCAGTAACTGGTTCTCTACCTCTTTTTAGCCTACTTATTTTTAGCCTTCTCATTATTCATCCATTTGATATCAGTAGATGTATCTGAACTTCCCAAAAGATGCTCGCAGAAGTAATCACTTTTTAACCAGAAGAAGTACTCATTCATCTTACCATATCCATGACGCTGTCCCGGAAATACAAAATAGTCAAACCGCTTGTTTGCTTTGATCAATGCTTCGGCCATCCGGACTGTAGCAGCTGGGTGAACGTTGTTGTCTATGTCTCCAGTTGTGATGAGTAGCTTCCCTTTTAAGTTCTTTGCGATGTCTGGATTTTTGTCTATTGCATACTTGAAGATGATTTCTCCTTTGTCGTTTTCTTCTTCTGTGACACCATGGTGTTTTTCACTCCACCATCGATTGTAAATGTTGTTCTCATGATTACCAGAAGAGGATACTGCAACTTTGAAAAAGTCGGGGTAGACCAACATCGCAGCCGTTGACATGAAGCCTCCTCCAGAATGACCAAATATGCCAACTCTATCAATATCTATAAAGTCATGTCTATCTGCTAATTGCTCTGCCGCGAATTTTTTATCAGCTAATCCATAATCTCTTAAGTTGCCATAGCCATAATTGTGATAGCGTTTAGATCTAGCAGGGTGACCTCCTCTGTTTCCAATTGTAACAACTATAAAGCCAAGTTGAGCTGTTCTGTCTGTTCTGCCCATTCGTGTAGAGAATGACTTGCCTACAGCTTCAGTTTGTGGACCTGGATATACATACTGGAGCAATGGATACATCTTGGTCGAATCAAAATCAAAAGGCTTGTACATCACACCATATAAGTCTGTGATGCCATCATCAGCCTTTACTGTGTAAGGTTCTGGAAACTGATAACCGGCTTGATGTAGTTTGCTTAGGTCTGTTGTTTCAAGATCCATGATTTTTCTTCCTCTGACATTGACGAGCGTTGACTTTGGAGCAGTATTGACTCGGCTAAAGTTGCTGACAAAGTAAGTATGCTGGTCATTAATGTTTGCTCTGTGATCAAAGTTGCCCGGATCTAACAATTGTAATCCAGAGCCATCAAAGTTTACTTTGTAGAGATGATAATAGTAAGGGTCTTCGCTTTTCTCTCTTCCATTGGCTGTGAAGTATAATACTCTATTTTTAGAATCTATCCCTTCGATACTTTGGCAATGAAAAGGGCCGGAAGTGATCTGGTTTTTCAAGTTTCCCTCCTTGCCATAGAGGTAAAAGTGCGCCCAGCCATCTCTTTCTGACCAGTGGATATATTCTTCTCCACCATCGACAAGTCCAAGTGTTCTTGTTTCTACATAAGTGTTAAGTCGTTCTTCGACAACGACTGTGACTTCTCCAGTTTTTGTATCTGCATAACCAACATCTATGCGTTTCATATCGCGACTGGTTCTTGTAAAGTATAACTTAGAATCATCAGGGGATAACCATCGCCCCCATCTCATATCATCATCACGATTTACTTTTTTGGATGGAGCCCTTAGCACTGATATACTTTGATCCGTAAAAGTGTCAACCTCCATCTTTATTTGATCCTTGCTTGGAAAGTCAAAAACGTACATTTCCATTTTTGGAGCTTCTTTTTCTCCCGCCATCTGATACTTATAAGTCTCTAAAGTTGGCCTGGGTTGTGCAGTGTTTTTAAGAACCCAGAGATCTTTTACTTCCCGATTATCAGCCCTGACCATTGAGAACTTATAACCCGATGGACTCCATAGGATATTGACAGACTTACGCTTGTCTTTATCTTTTTTTACTTCTACATTATCTTTGCCTCGATTTCTGCCGCCATAAGCATAATCTTTTTCTCCGTCTGTCGTCCATTGGTGTTCTACTATGGTTGAGTCCTTTTCTTTCTTTTGGGCTTTCAAGTAGTTTTCCCAATCCATCCAGTATAAATTGTAATCTCTGGAAAACAATACGAATGAAGAATCAGGTGCGATAGACGCCCAATCTTTGTCATCTTTCTTTTTTTCAAAATCATCAACAAGCTTCAGCTGCTTCGTGCTTAGGTCATGCTCAAAGTGCCAGACCTTAGCGACCTTCTTTTTTTTCTTCTTTTTATCCTTGGCGTCTTCCTCTTCCTCCATATCGTTCTCTTCATCGTCGTCTTCGTCGTCATCTTCTTCATCAACTTTGACCAACTTGCTTTTCACTTCCCACTGAAGGGTTTTGTCATTGTTGATGAACTTTAGTTTTTCAATATCAAGATGCTGGGCATCAAAAGGATCTCCAGTCAGTCGAGACATCTCTGATGCGATCATGGTATTGTCAAACAAATCTATCTTACTGCCTTTTGCAGGATCTACGAGATACCATCTTTGTCCCTCTGAAGTAGCATAAGAATACCAAAAGCGATCACTATGCTTTAACCAGTGTGGATCTACTGATGTAGAAAATACCATCTTCTTCACATTGTCTGGTGAGAACCGTGCGGCTAGCTCATAGTTTGGTTGGACGGTATCTTGTGCTGAGATCTGTTGTATGCTCCAACACAATATGAAAAGTGTAACTACATTTTTGAAAGAGTATGAATAAGACATAGCGATGATTTCTTTAATGGTAAGGTAGCTAATTGTCTTAAAACTAAAAAAGTGCAACCGTCAGTTAAGACAGTTGCACCTTTATAATTTATGCTATAAGATGTTTAACCTGTGATTGCTTTGATTCCAGGCAGCTCTTTTCCTTCAAGAAATTCTAACATAGCACCGCCACCTGTAGAGACGAAGCTCACTTCATCATCAAGACCATTCTTTTTGATGGCTG
This sequence comes from uncultured Saprospiraceae bacterium, assembly GCA_938022935.1. Taxonomy (GTDB): domain Bacteria; phylum Bacteroidota; class Bacteroidia; order Chitinophagales; family Saprospiraceae; genus JAJRXG01. Next base: position 5,628 of record CALIHL010000077.1, on the reverse strand, counting down.
CGACAGAATCGCCACCACCGATCAGAGAGAAAGCACCAGCAGCAGTTGCATCCGCAACAGCTTTTGCTACAGAGTTTGTTCCTGTAGCAAAGTTGTCAAACTCGAAGACACCCATTGGGCCGTTCCATATTATGGTCTTTGCACTCTTGATAGCTGCGACAAATGCATCGATGCTCTTTGGGCCGATATCAAGTCCTTCCCATCCATCAGGGATGTTCATGCTATCAACAGTCTGACGATTAGCATCATTGCTAAAGTCATCTGCTGCGATGTTATCCACAGGCAAGAGTAGAGTAGTGCCCTTTTCTTTTGCTTTCTTCATGAGGTCAAGAGCAAGATCTAATTTATTATGCTCACAGATGCTCTTTCCGATACTTCCGCCCTGTGCTTTGAAGAATGTATAAGCCATACCTCCACCGATGATGACTGTATCAGCGAAGTCTATCAATCTTTCTAATAGCAAGAGCTTGTCAGATACCTTAGCACCTCCTGTGATCGCGACCAGTGGTCTTTGAGGGTCGTTAAGCACTTTGCTGCCATTACTTACTTCTGATTCCATCAAGAAGCCAAATGACTTCTGACTTGCATCAAAGAACTGTGCTACGACTGTTGTCGAGGCATGCGCTCTATGCGCAGTACCAAAAGCATCATTCACATAGATGTCAGCGATAGAAGAAAGTTCTTTGGCGAAAGCCACATCACCTGCTTCTTCACCTTCATGAAATCTCGTGTTTTCTAATAACAAGACTTCACCTGGCTGAAGACTTGAAGACAAGCGATTAGCCTCATCTCCGACACATGAAGAAGCGAACTTGACAGGACGCTCTAACAGATTGCTCAAGTGCTTGATGATCAGTCTAAGTGTGAACTTCTCAACGTTTATGCTGCCATCTTCTTTCAGTTTCTTAAGAGGACGACCCAGATGAGACATCAAAATTAAGGCTCCTCCTTGATCTAAGATATATTGTAGGGTAGGGAGTGCCTTACGCATACGAGTATCATCTGTGATACGCTTTTGCTTGTCGATAGGTACATTAAAGTCAACTCTAACGAGGACTTTCTTGCCTGCTACTTCGATATTCATATGTTGATATTATCCAGTGACGATAAGCGTCGCTAAGTCAGCCAATCTTGCAGAGTATCCAGCTTCATTATCATACCAGCTGACAACTTTAAGCATATTGCCATTAACAGCTGTCATTGGAGAATCAAAGATTGAGCTGTGCTTGTTACGCACGATATCTGAAGAAACAAGAGGATCTGTCGAATACTCTAACACTCCTTTCATATCACCTTCAGCATGTTGCTTGAACAGAGCGTTAACACTTGCTACATCTGGTGTTTTTTCAAGATTGACATTAAGCTCTACAAGTGATCCTGTTATGACAGGTACTCTTACCGCTATTGCAAATATTCTATCTCCAAAATTTGGGATAACTGCTTTGATCGCAGATGCAGCTCCAGTAGTTGTAGGTACAATATTGCATGCTGCAGCTCGAGCTCTTCTCATGTCCTTGTGAGGAGCATCTTGCAATCTCTGATCCGATGTATATGCATGAGTCGTAGTCATAGCACCATTGATGATACCATAGTTATCATGAAGGATCTTTACAACAGGTGCAAGACAGTTAGTAGTACATGATGCATTAGAAAATACATTGTGTCTTCTATCTAATTCTTTGTCATTAACACCAAGCACGATCGTCTGAACACCATCTCCTTGCGCAGGAGCTGAGATCAAAACATCTTTCGCACCAGCCTTAAGGTGTAAAGAAGCTTTTTCTTTCGTTCTGAAGAAGCCAGTACATTCTAACACTAAGTCGATACCAAGCTCTGCCCAGTTTAGGTTAGCTGGATCACGTTCAGCTGTGGCTTGTATGCTTTTACCATTTACGATAAGCGCATCGTCAGTTGCTTCTACTGTTCCGTCAAATTTGCCATGAGCGGTATCAAACTTTAGCAAGTGAGCAAGCATCTTGTTGTCAGTTAAGTCATTGATAGCAACGACCTCAACTCCTTCTTGATTAAGTAGATTTCTAAATGTTAATCTTCCGATTCGGCCAAAGCCATTAATTGCGATTTTCTTTCCCATGATTATATTTTCATTGACGTGTTAAGCTTTCAAAATTATAAAAAAACGCCAATTTTATAAAGATATAGGGCAAATATATGAGAGGTGCTTTCTGATTCTGCCGATTTAAATACTTAGGAACTTCTCTTTTATTCTGATATTCAGAATAAAATTGCTTTTGCTTCCTTTCTTCTTTTGAAAATCCAATCTTATTACAACTTTTCAGAATATATGTTGGAAATGCTTTTAATCGTCTTTTACGCTCAACTGTCTTCTAAGTGTCTTATACACAGGGCTAATAGGTTATCATTAGCTCTGTTCTTTCTTCTGTCATCCTGAAATCCTTGGTTGTCTTGTTGATATCAATCATCATGATATTAGAGTGGTCTGCAACTTCTAACAAGAATTCATTTTGAATAAGAAGTGTTGAGATCTGCGTGGGGGTATTGGCTATGGTACAAGATGCTCTGAAGTGATCTCTATCTTTTACAATAGATTGAACTTTGATGTCTAGTTGATGACTATCTATCGATATTTTTGTTTTGCTGTTGAGGTACGATGATAAATGCTTCTGCGTCACCTCCGAAGGTCTTACCTCGTTTATAGAAGTATAGTCTTCTATATCAAAAATGACCTCTAAGCTCAGTCCTTTTTCTTGATAGATCTTGAAGACAGCGATAACTGCATCATGTGATTTTTCAGATGGTTGGCACCAAATAGAAAGTATGGCTATCAGTAGTAGCTTCATATCACTACGACTTTAGATGAGCCTATGATCCTACCCTTGTCTTGTACGACAAGCGTGTAATATCCCTTTTGGATATTTTCAAACCTTATGTTGCTTTGACCATTGATCGACTTGATGAGGACACCATTAATGTTGAAGAGCAAGAAGTCGTATTGATGCTCATTTTTGGTGTTAATCAAAAATGATCCATTGTTGGGATTAGGGTAAAGTATCATGCCCAAAGAGGATAGAACAAATGTAGATGTCAAAAGATCATCACAATTCTCGTCAATTTCATTTCCTTCGATTTCAACAGCCAGAGGATTGATCATGGGATTAGTATCATCACAATCATATGATGCAACAAAGCCATCTCCATCTTGATCTTGACCACTTAAGCTCGATGCAGAGTTGTCAAAATCGGCGCTAACAAATCCCACCATGCAACGTGGTATCTGAGGAAACTCTTCGGTAATTACATAAAAGAAGTCAAATATCTCCTCACCTTGCATTGTCGTAAGAGTGATGCTGGCATTGATACCATTGCATTGATTGAGGTCTCCTTTTTCTTCATCATATACAAAGTCACGTGTGTACTTTCCAGTATAAGGGCCACAAGGTTCTGATATCCCATCACCTGGTCGCTGACCACTTCTTAAGCTAAAACTCGGAAGTAGTTCTTTCATATTGCCATCAGTGTCTGGTCCAAATCTATATACAATAGGAAATCCATCGGATGCCCATCCTACATGTATGGGTTGATCTGGTACTACTTCTGTCGTACTGCTACCTGGGGCTATAGTTTCTATATACTCGAACATATTGCCATGATAATGGTAGCCATTGCTATTAGTATGTGCAGATGCACAATCCAAACTAACCTTTTCCGCTCCTTCACCTTGATTGGTTGTTGGTTCAAAAACCCAATCCCAGTTATATTCTCCTGTAACTTCATTTTCGAAAACAAAAGGAAGGGCAGGAGCAGGCATATAAAACACTCCATTATTAGCTACACCAAAGTATCTCGCAGGTCTTCCATTTTCACGGACTACCTCCGTAATTTCATCAGATACCTGCGGATTTACATCAACTCTATAAAGTTTGTAGTTTGGCTCAGGGACTCTTGTATTAAAACAAAAGTCATGATTGGGATAGGAGTTCGTATAGATGTGTCGCAAGTTATCTTCTAAGAATTCATAGTATACACTTGGCGTTTCAGGTTGACTACAGCACCCAATATTCTCTGAACTCAGTATGTCTGTAACTGGGCAATCATTTGCACAGTCATCGATTGATGACTCCGTGCCATTTTGGATACCATCGATACATGACCAATCACTGCGGATGACGGCTGCTTCTTCAGAAAGCATATTTTTTATTGCTTCTTGTTCTGTGGTCAAAACATTAATCAAGTTCTCTTCCTCTTTGATGTCCTCTATAATGTCGTAAAACTCTTGGACCCCACGTTCATCCTCTATTAGCTTGTAACGACTGGTCCTTGTTGCCCAGATGATCCTACCGTCATCGTTATAGTCGACATAATTGATGCTTCTTTGTGAGGATGCTGAACCATCCAATGTGGTCTTTAAACTGAGGCTATTGTAAATGCCTCCCGGCAAATCAAGGCCCATGAGCTCAAGTACCGTAGAGTGCAGATCTGTGACTTGCACTAAGCTTTCATCTATAACTCCGGTCTGGATATTTGGCCCAGTAGCAATCATAGGAACCCTTACACCACCTTCGTAAATGGAGCCTTTTACATGACCGTTTGGAAAAAAGGTATTGATCATATTGGGTGTTCCATTATCACCTATAAAGAAGATGATGGTATTACGTCGTTCTTCCTCGTCCATCGAAGAGATAAGTCTTTGCGTTTCAGTATCAAGGGCTTCTATCATAGCCCGATACCTACTTCTATTATCAGTTATTTCAGTAGTAAAAAGCCCTTCAGGAGGAGTATGAAATGGTACATGGGGTGCCGCATGAGCCAGCCATAGAAACCAAGGTTTACTTTGCGATTGGATCCACTGTATGGCTCCATCTGTGAGGCGTGAAGTTAAGTAATCTGATTCCCGGCTAACATTACCATTAGTTACTTTTTCCCAATCACTATAGTCAGATAATCCTGAACCTAAATAGCCTTCAAAATGATCCACACCATGTTCAGCAGGGTGATTTACATTGTTACCGCCTACGTGCCATTTTCCAAACACCGACATTGCATAATCTAATTGATCAGACTCTTTAATTCGATTGAAAATAGAAGTGTGTTCTACATCTAAAGGTCCTGGAGGTCTGAGAACGCCAGTCTTCACGCCGTACTTACCACTGATGATGGCTGCCCTTGTGGGTGTACATTGAGGAGTGGCCCAGCAATTAGTAAAAGTCATACCCCCTTCTCTTAAAGAGTCTAAAGTGGGTGTATTAGGTTTGATGCCGTCTATACCGAATCCTTCTATTGCGTCAATGCCCAAGTCATCTGCGATAATCAACAAGATATTTGGAGCTCTTTCTTGACTGGTGAGATGAGAAGAGATGATAAAACAAAAAAGAACTAGAAGAAGAGTTCGCATAGTCAGTTTAAGAGGGTTTAGTTGATCAAAGTATTTTCCGAAAGGTAAAAAGAACCTTCCCACCTTCCTATATAGGAGAGGATAATAGATGGACTGTACTCATCATTTAAAGCGTATTCTTTCTTGATATCTACTCTTGAAGATTATATTAGAGAATAAAGCTTGAGACTATGGCCAAGAATCAAAATAGAAGGGACTTCGTAAAAAAGATTTCGCTTGGAGGGATCGTCATAGCTGGAGGTGCTAAAGGATACAAC
>CALIHL010000076.1 GCA_938022935.1 uncultured Saprospiraceae bacterium | reverse complement strand
CATCACCCAAATACCCGCACCAAGTGCCCGTCCTCAGGCCGTCTATTTCGCGTAAGCTTACTTACTACCAGATAGACGATCAGCGAGATGACAAATGCTGGGATGATCTCATGGATGTCATAGAGACTATCGATCCGCAGTCTAAAGCCAAATCTCCAGACGATATTAGTCACCATACCGGCGATCATAGAGGCCAGTGCACCAGCGTCGGTGCCCCACTTGAGATAGAGACCACCAAAGATGGCAGGGAAGAAGCTGGCAGCGAATACTGATCCTGCAAATGCCGTCAACTCCACGATACCCGCCATCGGATAGAGGGTCATGATGTAGACGATGATACAGTAGGCGAACATAAACCATTTGGTACCATTGATGATCGACTTGTCTTCTATAGGCTTGACGACATGCCAGATGTCTTTGACGCCTGCCGTCCCGATGATGATGATCACCGAGGCCAGAGAGGACATCCCCGCAGCGAATAATCCAGATACACAGATCCCACTCACCAGTTTATTGTCGTATTTGTCGAGCATAAACCCGATCACCTCATCCGTATGATTGATCAAGTCGGCAGCTTCTTCTTCACTCGCCATGCCGTGTACCAAGGCACCGAGGCCCATCACACAGACCAGCGAGACACCCAGAAAGATAGGCGTCCAGATCATGGCAAACTTCATGCTCTTGGCATTGTCGATAGAGTAGAAGCGGATCAGATTTTTAGGTTCTGATATCTGCTTCATGCCGATCGAGAGACCGATGCCCAGGATATACATGAAGGAGACCAACATGCCAAATGACACCAGACCATCTCCCATCGGTTGGCCGTTTTTATCAGGGTGGCTTGTTATGCTGATGGCGTCCATCATCGGCTCGACTCCTCCGACATATACGAAGGGTAGCGCCAACATCAAGATCGCTACGCCAAACATGATAATACCCTGCACTGCATCCGTCCACAGCACACTATACATCCCGCCCCAGATCGTATAGATACAAGTCACAAAGATGATCAGCAGCGCCCCCAACCAATAAGGGATATCCAGCACCGACGTCATCACATGCGCACAACCCTTAGCGATACCGATCATATACCACAGCGTCGCAAAGAGGATGATGACCGCAGATAGCACACGTATGCTCTTGGCCATATCGCTCTTATAGCGCAGGTGGAAGTAGTCGGGTATCGTATATGACTTCAGTCGTGCCGTCTGCTGCCGCATCCTTGGCCCCAAGAGCTGCCATGATATCACACAGAATATCGTCCATATAAATGCCATCCAAGCCCACGACAGTCCATATTGAAATGATTTGCCGGCCTGTCCGATATAAGTATTAGTGGAGGCAGAAGTAGAAAAGAATGCCAGTGAGATCACCCAGCCTGGTATCGATCGCTTCGCCACATAGTAACCTTCTACACCTTCGGCCGCCTTCTTCTTAAAGTGCCAACCTATATAGATACATCCTCCCACATAGATGAGGATCAGGATGATGGATAGATAGTGTTCTTGCAGATAAGCAGTCATGCCGTCGTCTTATGCGTCTTCATCTTCTATGATCACCTCTTGCCTGACCACCAATAGCGCATTGATGATGACCAGTACGATGATGCCGATATATGGGAAAGATGTCCAGAAGTCCATAGGAGATTATCTGTCTCAATATAGGACTGTGGGTTTGAGATTTATAATTAGAGGGTTGATACTTTCGTAAATGTTGTTTTTGTTTCACTTGCAGTGCCCTGATCGCAGTAAGACCAAACTCAACCCTGACCCTTCTCTTATGAAGAGAAGGGCAGCAATGTAGATTAAACACGAGGAATTTTCAATTCGAATACAAAACAACCGTCCTTACCTAGTGATAGAAAGCCTGCCTTCGGTAGGGATTGAGGATGGGTTCTTCGCTCTGCACGTATTAGGAGGGCCATCCCATCAGCAAGCCGTTGTTTGCTGTCTCCTCGTTGAGTGATATTAATCACTCAAGCCTTTCGGGCCAGGCTCGGTCACCCTCAAGGGGGATACTTAAATACGAATATCGAATTTGAGCTCGACATTGTCGGACTACTTCGCTCTGTACGGTATTAAGAAGGAGGTGGCGTAAAGAAATTCTGAAACCTTGGAAGAGTTTTAGCCACCTTCTTCTGGTATCGCATAGCCGATAGGCGCATAAGATAAATACATTACAGAGTGTGCCCTTTTTGTGTTTCGTATTTTTAGGCAAGTAAAAATATGAAAGCCGAAAAATTGAAATAGAAGAAAAACCTTTGTAACCTTTTAAACTTTCATGTTACTTTATAATTAGAAGAAAGAAGAAGTAGACATGACAGCAACATTAACAGATAGTACAAGAAGTGCATTTATGGACTGGTATGAACCCGTGCATGATCACTTTGTGCGGTATTGTAAGAGTAAATCCTTTGGTCAGATTAGTGGTGATGACTTGATACAAGATAGCATCTTGGCAACGCTTGTATCATTTGAAAAGATAAATGATAAGCAGAAGCTGCTTTCTTACATGATCCAAACGGCCAATAACATCATCAAAAACAAGTTGAGAAGAAACAAGTTTAAAGGAGCTTGGGATGATGCTTTTATGCTAACACTTGAAGCTAAAGTTCGTGATCCAGAGATTGCACTGGATATTAAGTATCTCTACCGTTGTATCGATCAACTCACAGATACACAGAAGGAGTGCATCCTGCTTTATGAGATCAGTGGTTTTAGCATCAGAGAAGTTAGTGTCATACAAGGCGTAACCGAACAAGCTGTCAAGACCAGACTGCATCGAGGCCGCAAAGCTCTAAAAGAATTGATGAATAAAGCTGAGCGTACTTCTTCACTTTCTTCTGTCTTATCTGTTTATGCATCCATATTATTCTAATCAGATGAAGAGAAAGATTAACATAGACAAAACTATAAGTGAGATAAAAGGTATCCATGAAGGTATAAGTTTGGATGTAGTGCGTTCTTGGGTTTGGACGTATCAGCCTACGGATCTACCTACAACAAAAGGGTCGGTATTTTTTAATTGGTCGTCTATCTTCAAGTCACGTATCAACTAACAATCTTACTTAACTATAGATACTAAAGTACCCTAACCACTTTTCTAATTAAACATACATAAGAACTTACGATGAATATCAAACAAGAATTTGTACACTATACCTCTGCTCATATGCGAACAAGTAAGGTGGGCCTGCATCACTACATAGACAAAGGTGTCAATCTCGCTGCATCATTATCTAACTTCACACCTTCGGTGATTGAGGAGCGCAGTCTCAACATCGCGCAGATGGATGTCTTTTCAAGGTTGATGTTGGACAGAGTTATATTTATCGGTGTTCCGATAGATGCCTATGTTGCTAATGTCATCCAAGCTCAGCTATTATTTTTAGATTCTTTAGATCCTAAGGCTGATATACAGATGTACATCAACTGTCCCGGAGGATCTGTTATCGATGGCTTAGGGATCTATGATACGATGCAACACGTCACTCCAGACATCGGCACTATATGTACCAGTCTGGCAGCGTCCTTTGGTGCAGTGCTTTTATGTGCTGGACAAAAAGGAAAGAGAGCTTGCTTGCCACATAGTAGGATCATGATCCATCAACCCAGTGGAGGGATGCAAGGGCAAGTATCGGATATGGAGATTACCTATGACTTATTCAAGACGTTGCAAAAAGAGTTGTATGACATATTGAGCGATAGATGTGGGCAAACCATAGAGAGTATCAAAGAAGACTGTGATAGAGACAATTGGATGACAGCAGAAGAAGCCAAAGCGTATGGCCTTATTGATGAAGTGCTTGCTGCTAAGTGACCATTTTTTGATCCTTTTTTTGACCCTACTTTTGATTGATGAGATCTTGATTGCAAGTTGAAATTAGAACTATAGTATGCTTTCTAGCTTTATAAAAAAAACATTCTATAAGTCGATCCATGTCTTAAACTCACTCACCTTAGATCGGCTCACGATGAGTTCTACTGAAGGGTGCTCTTGGTGTAAGTCTATCTTTAAGCGCTGATTAAAGTGAGGATGGATTTTGTTGATGGCATTGATATTGACAATCTGAGCGCGACTGATCTGAAAGAATTCTTTTTGATCCAGGAGCTCTTTTAAGTTTTCTATTGTCTTGGTGTACAGATGGCGTTTCGTGTCAAGGGTGTGCAAGAAGGTCATCCCATCTTTAGAATTGATAAATGCTATATCCGAGATATTGATATACTCAAAGTGATTGCCTTTTTTGACAAGACATCGTTGCTTCTTTTGTTGGTTTTCTTTGTTGAAGATCTGCATGATCCGATTGGTCAGTTCAGTATCGGCATGTGGTAAGCGTGACTTATATTTTTTAATGGCACTTTGCAGTTCATCTATGTGGATGGGCTTAAGTAGATAATCTATACTATTGACTTTAAAGGCATCTATAGCGTAGTGGTCATATGCCGTTGTAAAGATGATAGGAGCTTGTATATCAACATGATTGAATATCTCAAATGACAAGCCATCTGATAGTTGTATATCCAGGAAGATGAGATCGACAGACGGATTCTGATGAAACCAATTGACCGCTTCTTCTACACTTTCCAGATGCGCCTGTATATGGGCTGTAGGCTCTAACTTAAGAATATACTTTTGTAAGTATTCGTAAGCATTGATCTCATCTTCTATGATCACTACATTCATACTTTATAATCAGTATATATCAGCGGTACTGAGACTGAGAAGTCAGTTTCTGTCTCATGGATTATAATTTCTTTTTTAGAAAAGTAAGCTACTCTATCTTTGATATTCTTTAAGCCCATACCAGTAGAGTTGACTTCCTGGATTCTATTTTGTTTGTTATTGGATACTGTCAAGAAGCCATCTTCTTTTTCAGTTGAGATATGTATGGTCAGTGGTTTTTTGCGCCCGACGACATTGTGTTTGACGGCGTTTTCGATCAGAAGTTGGAGGCATAATGGGATTGTCTTGGCACTAGGGGTCGTTGCGTCTGGCATCTTGATCGTAAGGCCATCTTGAAATCTTTCTTGTAAGATGTCTGCATAGATCTTAACATGATGCAGCTCGTCTGCCAGTGGCACGAGCGACTCATCTTTATTGCTCACTGTATATCTATAAAACTTGGATAGTTTACTCAAGTAGTTAGTCGCCCTGTCAGCATCCAAAGGGATGAGATTCATCAGTGTATTCATGCTATTGAACAAGAAGTGTGGGTTGATCTGGTTTCTTAGATTCTCTAATTGTCCTTTTGTGTGTTCGTGTTCTATGTTTTTCTTTTCTACGATGGCTTGATTGTACTTTTGGACATAGTAGACGATCTCGTACAGCAGTATCACTACCAAAGAGACCGTGTATGTTGTAAAAACTGACTGCATATGAGACGGGTCAAACTTGTCTACTATGCCTGTGAGATAGTACAATCCATCGACACATCCAGAGATCAAAGCGCCAACTAAAGGTAGCGTTAAGATCAGTATACCCATCTGTATCCACAGTCGCTTTACTGATTGTTCAGACCCTTCATATCGCTTTCTAAGTTGAATGATGACGAACCGACTATACATCCAGTAACCTCCGGCATATATTATTGATTCAGCCATCTCATCGAGAAAGTCAGTCCCCAAAGGGAAAATGCTGGTCTGAAAGAAGAAAATCGGTATAAAAAAACCTAAAAAGATAAGCCCAAAGAATATGTATTTCCTATCGTCAAATCCTATGTATGGGGATATCTTTTGATTCACTTAATCTAGCTTCTTAAGCTCAATAATAATTCTTTTAAAATTGCACTCGGTATAAAAAATCAGGAAAGAAGCCTACTTGATTATCCGTATCGATCATGCCGCTTGTCCTATTGTATTGTCTAATGAACACGTTGTCTCGATTAGTAACATTTTGAAAGTCGAGGTAGAACATATGGGCGATCTTCTTTTTGGCGCTGTTTACCTTGATGCCCAACTTTAAGTCCCACCTCAAGTAAGATGCATACTGCCTTGTAAAGGCTTCCTCTTCGCGGAGGATCTCGATCTGAGCTAATCGTGATGCTTCGAGGTCGATAGGTGTATACCACTTACCTCCGGAGGTGGTCATCTTTGTATCTACCATCAGTGCGTTCTTTCCTTTCTTGCCGAGTTTAAACTCCTTGCCTGCTAAGAAGTTAAAGACATAACCATTGTCAAATGGCGTACTGCGTTCTACACCATCGCTGCCCGTATACTTGCTATCGAAAATCGATGCTGTAGCCAGTATGTGGTATCCCTTACTGTAGAATTTTTCTAAAGTAATCTCGATACCTCTATTAGTACCTGTCCCTTCATTAACAAGTGAAGTCTTGTCATCAGAAAAACCAAAGTCCGCCCCTTCTGTCAGGGTAGAATAACTGGATGGAAATGATTCGACCGGTACGCGGTCCAAACTTTGATAATAAACTTCTGCTTTCAATCTCCAATTGTTAGCTATCCTTCTGTCATAACCCAATACAAAGTGCTGTGATCTAACAAAGTCCAAGTCTTTATTGGTCTGTACTAACTCGTCCCCGATTTCTTCATTGAGGAAAAGTATCGGTAACGGAGCATTTTGATTATGGACACCATAACCGATGGTGAGTTTATTTTTTTCATTGACTTGGTAAGTGAGGCTTGCGCGAGGCTCTATGACCACTTGTTTATTCATGGTAGAGTATTGGCCATGGATGCCACCTTGTATATTTATAGATTCATTGATTCTATAATTACTTTGTACAAAGGGTTGTAACAGACCTGTACGTCCGTTAAAACTATAAACTGTAAACCAATCTGGCTCGCCGTCATTATTTAAGTCAGGAGCATCTTCTCTATCTCTTAGAAAAGAATAATTAGAAAAATTCTCGTACAGCACACCTGCTCTAAATGTTTGCTTTGAGCTGAGTTTACTATTTACGTAAGTGCTAAAACTATAACGTGACTCGCTGTCATCGACCTCAGTTGTTCTAAGCTTAAACTCTTCCTCTGTATCCAGATTAAAATACCTGTCTTGCTCAAAAGTGTTATTTCTTCTTGAAGCTCCGATGATGGTTCTTACATATGTTTTATCACCGATGATCAGATTGTGCTTCAAGCCAACCAATCCAAAGCCACCCTTGACATATGCATCTTCATCTTCTTCAGAAAAAAGATCATCCGCACTAATCTCCTCTTTTAGAAAGTTGATGTCAGATTGTCCTCCGATACCAAATAATGTAAATCGTCCAGCATTGCTTTTTCCAAGATCTATTTTAAAAGATACATCTTGGTAGTTCGGCACAGCATCGGTTCCGCCAGCGCCCACCAGACCTATAAACGAATATCTACCTGCGATAAGATAGGATCCGCCTTTCTTACCCATCGGCCCCTCTACTATCCCTTCAAAACCACTAAACGCACCCATCTGAAAAGTGTACTCTGCTCTTTCCTTATTACCACTTCTAAACCCTATATCAAATACACCAGCATTGGCGTTTCCATATTCGGCAGGGAAGGCAGAAGTTAGAAAATCTGAACTCCGCAGCATGTTAGGATTAAGCGCACTTACCGGACTTCCTGTAGTACCGAAAGTGGAGTAGTGGTTAGGGCTTGGGACTGGGATGCCTTCTATCTTCCAGAGGACGCCAGTCGGAGAGTTGCCTCGGATGACGATATCGTTGCGACTATCGTCTGGAGCAGAGACACCAGCAAAGTTGGCGACCAGTCGAGCGACATCACTGCGCCCACCAGAATATCTGTTAACCTCTTCAAGGTTGAACTGTCGGGCAGAAACTGTAGCCATCTCATTTTGTGGTTGATCTTTTGCGCTTTTACCCAAGATTACTACTTCGGATAGTGTATTGAGTTGCTCTTTTAGTGAGATATCCACAAGCACGTCTTTTCCACTTGTGACATCTATATTGGGGAGTGTGATGGGTTCATAACCCAGATAAGATATGCGGATGACATTTCGCCCGACGGGGACATTGTTCAAGACGAAGTGTCCATCTAGATCGGTTGTGGTACCGCTCACTTCATCTGCACTCAGCAGTTCGATCGTCGCCCCTATAATAGATATCTCTGATTGATAGTCGACGACGGTCCCTTGGATGGTTCCTGATTGACTAAAGAGTTGGATCTGTATGATGATGAAGCACAAGAAGAGTACTAGCTTTTTCATGTTTTTGCACTTTTGGTTATTACTTACCGTAAATGTGATACACATCGGGACCTTATAAAACCTATAAAAGGTGGGTTGCTTTTTTTTAAGGGTGAATTGCTTTTTTTGATTGAATAGAGTCGTACCCTTACTAAAATCAAGGCCTTCAAGCGTCTTCGATAACACTAATTGGTGATTGCCAGTAGGATGGTTATCAATCTTTATACATTTATCATCATGAAGTGGTTAGACTCCCCATATCCTACGATTGAAAGTACTAAGTTGAAGATTGCTATCTCCTTTGGGATAGGCTTGGTTTGTGCTATATTTCTACTGGTCTTTCAGCCCTTTGGTTTGAGTATGATTGAGGGGCGAGCGGGTTTCTTTTTTGGATTTGGCGCTTTGGCTGTGATCTCCTTGTTGAGCGCTTATTTTGTATTGCCGGTTATCTGGCCTAAGTACTTTGATCCCGATCAGTGGCAGGTTAAGCACGAGCTTATCTTCTTTTGTGTGGTTCTATTACAGATCTCGATCTTGAACTATTTTTACAATTCTACGGTAGGCAAGACATTCTCTGTACAATTTAGTTTTCTGTCTTTTTTATGGATGACTACAGCTGTTGGGATATTGCCGATATTCATCATGACATTTATTAATGAGAGAGTCGCTCGGGGGCGAAATACTGCAACTGCACAGCATCTTTCTAATCAGCAAGGTAGGTCGTCTGATCATCCTTCAGTTGCTATACAAGAAGCAAAAGAGCAGCCTTCGAAAGAGATTATACTTAGCATCCAAAGTGAAGATAAAGAGCCTGTGATCTTAGAGATCCCATTAGTTAATTTTCTATACGCACAAGCACAGAATAATTATGTTCAAGTCTATTGGCATCAAAAGGAAGAGCTAAAAAGTCAACTCCTTCGACTCAAGCTAAAGAGACTTCTCGCACAGATAGATTATGAGCCTTCCATATTAAGGGTGCACAAGTCATACGCAGTTTCTAAGTCTGCCATCACCAACATTACTGGCAGCGCCCGATCATTGCAATTGACCTTGAAAGGTTGTGATCAAAAGATACCAGTTTCGAGGTCTTTTGATAAGGGGTTGTTGAGGTGATCTTATAAGTTTCTGTTGGGTTCTCCACTCAGCGATGGATTTTGTTATTCTTTGTTTGTCATGGTTTTGGGCCAAAAACATACGCCAAACGATTTGGAAGAGGATCTTTATCCGATGGTTGTCTCCATCCGCTACCGATATGTGACCCCGCTGGGGTCAGAGGGCCTGTATGTGGTGAATAAATTATAGTTATTACTAGCCAGAGTTATAGCAGTTATTTTCGGACTACGACTTTTTGTACGGGGATAAGAAGAGTTTTGCGTTAAAAATCGCCGAAGCCTTGGAGGCGATTTAGCAAGACTCTTCTGGTCCGCAGGAATCCCATTACAAAAAAGATGATTTTTTGCTTCTTTTTGTTCATACAAAAACGAAGAGATAAAATTGATAATGAACTCCGACATATGAATGGCACCTTTACTCGCTCTCGGCTCCCAGTGATTGAGATAGTTAGCATCCCACCCGCTTCGCGGTTCTCTCACTTGAAGGTTTCCCAGACCTTCATTCTGCCTTTGTCAGAAGTCATTCGGTCTCCCATTTACACCAAAAAGGGCCCAGACGTAACAAATACGGTGCTTTTATGCCTATCCTCTGTAAACTTGTTTAGTCAATGCCAGACACCTTATGATAGAACAATTACCGATGTGGATCAACGTACTTTTTATAGTTACAGCTATGATTGCCATCGCATTATGTTATCTCTCCAATGGTAGATCAAAGAAGCTATTACTGCTGATCGTCAGTTGGTCTATCGTGCAATCACTTGTTGCTTGCAGCGGCTTTTATCTCAACGTAGATGCTATGCCACCACAATTCTTATTGGTGATGACGCCAGTTGTCTTAACGATCATATATGCACTGCGACCGAAGCAGTTAGCTTGGATGCGCAAACATCGCAACACAACCATAAGCACCTTCCTGCATACCATCAGGATACCAGTAGAGATCGTTCTGTTGTATCTATTCATCCATGGCATGATACCAGAGCTGATGACTTTTGAAGGACGCAACTTTGATATCCTTGCAGGACTTACCGCGCCTATTATCGCATGGCTCATCATGCAAAATAAGATCTCGATCAAGGGCGAGCTCATATGGAATATTGCGGGATTGTTCCTCATCCTCTTCATCTTGATTAATGGCACACTTTCCGCCGAACTTCCTATTCAAATGTTTGGATTTGACCAACCTAATCGTGCTGTTTTCTATTTTCCATTCATTTTGCTACCTTCAGTAGTGGTACCGATTGTTGTTTATACACATATCACTGATATTATAAAATTGAAACGAGAATTATTAACAACTAAATCTAATCAACATGATGCCTGAAATTAACTACCTCGCAGTACTTGTTGCTGCCCTAGTTCCTATGGTCATGGGAGCACTTTACTATGGACCTATTTTTGGAAAAACATGGCTCGACTCACTGGGCTATACAGAGGAAGACTTCAAAGGTCGCAATGAAGCTGTCATCTACGGTCTTGCATTGGCTATGGCCTTTTTACTTTCTATGAGCATTAAGTTTACCAATGAATTAGTTCACAAAGATGTGAATGATGCAGGAGAGTTGGTGTTTGGAAGTTTCCATACTTTTGGACACGGTGCACTTCACGGTGCTATGCTTTGTCTGACGATAATCGCACCTGTGATTATTTCACTTGGACTTTTTCAAAAGAACTCTGCAAAGAACATACTTCTTAATGTAGTGTACTGGACGATCACGATTGCCATCATGGGTGGTATCCTTGATGTTTGGAACTAGAAAGACGATTTAAAAATTATTTGTTTTGTGAGGGATAGGGTGAGCACCTTCTCCCTCTTTTTATCACATATTTCTTTCTTTTGTAACTCTGCGGGTTGAGTTCCTTTTTTCCATTTGCCAACAGGGTTAAGATATCCACGCTTTGCTGGGATGATGCCATAAACAGAACCATAATATTGGAACTTTTTAGGATTGGGGTACTTCGCGTCTAAGTAATTATGATAAGAATGGATCTATTTTATCCAACTTAAAAAATTCGATGTAGCTGGGCGGGTTTTTTATTACTCCTCTTTCAGAAATCAACTTTATATCTATATTTTTCTCTTTAGCCTTGAATGCGAAGTCGTCCAATATTTCAATGATGTCATTATCGAGAAACCTTGTTTTCCTCACATCAAGTTCTAAAAAAGAGTTTTCGGGAAGACAATCCAATTCCTTTAGTATTGATCCTTTATTAAAAAAGGTCACCTCCTCTGCTAATGTCATTTTCATTTTTCCACTTCCAGTTTCTCCTTCAACTTTATGTAAAAAGTGAGAGTTCTGATAACTTTTTATAAGTATAATGATAACTCCAACAGCGAGCCCTAATCCTATGCCGTATAATAAATCGATGAAGACGATACCTAATACTGTCACTATAAATGGAATAAATTGCATCCAACCCAAATCCCACATTTTCTTAAAAAGCGCTGGTTTGGCTAACTTCCATCCAACTATGAAAAGTATAGCCGCTAATACCGATAAAGGGATTTTATTCAATAAAGTAGGAATCAGAATTACAGATACTAACAAAAGAAAACCGTGAATGATAGCGGACATTTTTGATCTTCCACCTGATTGAATATTCGCAGAGCTTCTTACAATAACTTGTGTTATTGGTAAGCCACCGATCATACCCGATACTATGTTGCCTGCTCCTTGGGCAAACAACTCTCTATTAGTTGGTGTAACGTTTTTGTGTGGATCTAACTTATCGGTAGCTTCAACACAAAGTAGAGTTTCTAAACTTGCGACTAAGGCAATGGTGAATGCGGTAACCCAGATTGCTGGATTAGTAATTGCTCCAAAATTTGGAAAACTAAATTGTCCGAGGAAAGAATCAAAATTTTCAGGAACTGGGACACTTACTAAATGGTCCGAACTAATGCCAAATTTCGAATTGGATGCAGTCGCAACATAATAGATGATTCCAAACACTACCGCTACTAATGGGCCTTGTACTAACTGGAAGAACTTTCCTTTTTTCGCCAGTACATTGCTCCATAACAATAAAATAGTCATTGCAATAAGGCCTACAGTCGTTGCACCAATACTTACGTGAGAAAAGGTATTAATGATACCTGAAAAGGTATTGCTACCATCAACTTGTAGAAAAGAAAAATCACCCTCAGGGTCAGAATCAAACCCAAAAAAGTGAGGGATTTGTTTTAGAATAATTATAATTCCAATCCCGGTTAACATACCCTTTATTACGGAAGAGGGAAAATAATAGCCTATTATACCTGCTTTTAGTAGACCAAAAACTAGTTGAATGACTCCACCTAAAACGACTGCCAGAAGAAAGTTTTCAAAACTTCCCAAAGTTCCTATGGCAGTCAAAACTATTGCCGCTAAACCTGCCGCAGGCCCACTAACACCTATTTTAGATCCACTTAATGCCCCTACGACAATACCACCTACTATACCTGCAATTAAACCAGAGAAAAGTGGTGCTCCGCTCGCCAAGGCTATACCCAGACATAACGGAATTGCAACAAAAAATACAACAATACTCGCCGGAATATCACTCTTTAAATACTGAAACTGATTTTTCATGCTTCTTATGTTTCGTTGATTGCATCATTCAATAGGTACTTACCATAAGAGAGTAACTATCTTATAATCCTGTTATTCCGCTCTAAAAGAATTTGTCACTTTACATGAGCATGAACTTCGGGGTCTATAGTTCTCGGCATAATGAGATGACGCTGGTATGAGTAAGATGTTGACTACTCATTCCTATACATCCAGCTATATTGGTGATTCGCATAATTCTTAGGTCTGCGAATGCTCTTTGGTTGGAAATAACCCTTGAACGCTTTAATTAACTTTGCCATTTCAATATTCGATTTACGGTGATCTAATAAGGAACTGCACAAAATTGATTCTTTATTACATATATTAAAGTATATATTATTTATGGTTATCATAAAGAATATTTATAGTTAATTTTGTATCCTTGGTTAGCAATAGCAGATTAAAGCATACAATCGGAATCTAACTACTAATGACAGCTAAATTCTCTGAGGCCAGCGATAAAAAGAAAATTCTATGAATTTCACCTTTCATCAATTGAGGATCTTTGTAGTAGTCGTTCGACATCAAAATATTACAAGAGCGGCTGAGGAAATGTATATGACCCAACCAGCACTTTCTATTCAATTAAAAAACTTTCAAAGTCAATTTGAAATTCCTTTAATAGAGAGGATTGGAAAAAAACTACAAACAACAGATTTTGGAAAATCTATTGTCGAAATAGCCGAAAGCATTTTAAGTGAGGCAGAAAGATTAAACTATAAAACCAACGAATACAAAGGGCTGATAACAGGGAAGCTTAGGATTTCTTCTGCCTCTACTGGCAAATATGTTATTCCATATTTACTTGGTGAATTTGTTCATAGATATCCCGGTATAGACCTTACTCTAGATGTCTCAAACAAAACAACAGTAATTAACCAACTACAAAAAAATGAAATCGACTTCGCTCTTGTTTCTGTATTACCAGAAAACTTAGAAATTCAAGAAGAAATTTTATTAGAGAACAAATTATACCTAATTGGTGCAACAAAAAAGATAAATAAAACAAAGCCACTGATATATCGCGAACAAGGTTCGGCAACAAGAAAGGCTATGAGCTATTATTTTCGAAAAACCTCTAAACGAAAAAGTATCGAGCTAACTTCTAATGAAACTGTAAAACAAGCAGTTGTTGCTGGACTAGGATGTTCAATTATTCCTTTGATTGGAATGAGAAATGAGTTGCAAAACAAAGATGTATATATCATACCATCGAAAGGGCTTCCTATCTTAACTCATTGGCGATTGATATGGTTAAAGAATAAAACTCTTTCTCCAGTAGCTAAAGCTTATTTAGAATTTATAAGAATGGAAAAAGAAAATATAATTAAAAAGCATTTTTCGTGGTATGTTGATTATTGAACATGGATTAGTATTTACTTACCAAGTCTATAAATCTAATGCTTGACTATCTTTGTCACCACCCGTTGATCACCCACTTGTAACATCACATAATATAAGCCCTTTTGATAAGCAGAGATATCCATTGTAACTGATGATTCTTGATCAGCTACTTCTTGTTCTAGGATGACTCTACCCAGTGCATCTACAACCAATAGTTGTTGGCTGGCAGAAGCATCAGCCTGATTATTAGCTTCCAACTCAATTATAAATTGCCCATAAGTTGGATTAGGATAAGCAGTAAAGGCTGGCTTGCTGACTGCAGCTGTAGATCGCGTTTCAGAATTGACAATGCCAGAATCGCCACACGTCCAAGTAGATGAAGGTGCACCAAAATTATAAAGTGCCACACAGTCATAGTTAGCCATGGTGTTGCAATAGAAAGATCCGTCTTCAAAATATAGTTGACCGCTTTCTGAACCCGTATTTATATAAATGTAACTGTAAGGGCCTTGGTCGTATACTTCTATGGATGTGCCTGAGCAGTTTGATTCGTCAACAAGATCTTGCAAGAATGGAAAATCTTCAAATACGGTCGGATCACTTGGCGTATCCAGTTCTATGCAAGTGATGATAGCTGCTCGGTCTGCCTGACTACAAGGCGTGGCAAATGTTGCTTCGTAAAAATCAAAACTGACCATCTGGCCTTCAGAAGGTTGGAAGGTGACGCCGGGTGCTTGATAAGCATCCAAAATCTCTCCTTCTGTAGTGCGTATGAAGTAATATGAGATGCCTGCACATTCTTCAAAGAACACTGTACCGGTATGCTTGCCACAATCTCTACTCAATTCAGGTGTTTCTACGATATCAACGCATGAGAGGTTGATTGCTTTGCTGGCATTGATACATGGGGTTCCAAAGTTAGCATTGGTAAAACTGAAGTTGATTTTTTGCCCTTCTACGGGTACGTATGTCGGTACCCTATCGATGTATGGATCATATATCTGTCCGTCTTCTGTTTGAACAAGAAAGTATAGCTGACCATTGTTACAAGGAGAGAACAAGATGGTACCTGATACACCACCGCAAGTGCTATCGCCGCAGGTCCACGTTTCTGAAGGAGCACTGAAACCATAAGCTACTACACAGTCATAGTTAGTTGCGTTCTGACAATAGAATTGTCCCTCTTGATTGTATAGGGTTGCTACACCTGCAACGTCAGTCACGAGTAGATAACTATATATGCTTTGTTCATACACTGCGATGGACTCGTTATCACAAGTGAGCGGATCAACAATATCATTTGCGATAAGCCAAGGATATCTTTCAAAGATGTCGTTGCCTGTTTGTGCTGTGATTGTAGATAGTCCGCTTAGAATGATAGCGGATAGTAGGGTAATTAGCTTTTTCATTCTTATACTTTTGTTTGACTTCAGCCTTGTAAAGTGACTGATAATCACTAGATAATCCCTCAATTTACCAGAACTTTCGCTAATAAGCAATGGATTACACATTAAGAATTTAGCTCATATGAAAGGGAGAAATCTGTTAAGCACAAACCATTGATCTTTCTTTGTATGAACAAAGACATCATTGAAAATGATATCTTCTTTCGGGCATTTGGTGGAAGAATGTTAAAATTGTCTCTCAATTCAAGCATTTTTTAGCTATTTTACAATTATATCGATGGGCGAGATCGTTATACCTGTACTTTTCAACTTACACACTTAAACTAACAGACCACCATGAGATACATCAACTCATTCTCTTGCCTTTTAGTAGGCTTAATGATCTTTTCTTGTTCTCCTAAGCAGACTCAACCGATGATGGATGATGTCACTGTCATAAAGGCTAACGAACATAAGGCTGACACATCAACAGAAGCCAAAATGGGTAAAGACTTAAAAGCTTCATCCTCTGAAACTATGAAGGGTGAGCCTATTAAGAAGGCGAGCTCAACTGCCATGACGGGTGATCCGATACCTA
>CALIHL010000075.1 GCA_938022935.1 uncultured Saprospiraceae bacterium | reverse complement strand
ACCAATTCTATAGCATCATCATCTACACATAGCGACACCACTGTTGTATCATTAGAAGCTCTAATAAATGACATAGTCGACGTACATGACGACGCATTGGCTTCGCACTGATTGCTTTCACCCAAGAAGAAATCACTTGATACATCTCCTTCTCCATCGTAGATTAACGCGTTGGAAGAATCAATAGCTATGGCCCTATCGCCAACAGTCCATATCCCAGCACTTACTGCAACTGACTCTCTTGTTTGACCAGCACGATCTCCCCATATCACATAATCAACGATACTCTCCGGATCTGCAAAATCACCAGATGAGAAGACGCCCAATTCATCTCCTGTCAAAGACATGTCAAAGTTAGTCGTCACAACAAGGTATGAGTTAGGTGGCATGTTGAAATTGCCACAGCCGGCACTCAACGAACCGATTCTGTTGTACTCAGGTCTATTACACAACCAGTACTGATCTACATCAACGGTATCAGTACCTTGATTGTGTAGCTCAATCATATCCGTAGATATAATCTCAGATATAACGACCTGGCTTTGTGAAGTAAAAGCAGTCAAACACAAGAATGCTGCAATGGAAATAATGAGGTAGTGTTTACGCATAGTTATAAGGTTAGATATTTAGAATTCTAATAATCAATCAACCCTCTGTCAAAAAACGACATAAGAGAGCCTTCAGAATCACTACGGATTCTGACCAGCATGTTCATGGATATAAAGAAATCAATTAAGACAAGGTGCGTTGTTGATGCGTCTGTCTTTGCTATACAATGATCTAACTAAGATACCTATATTTTCCAAGGGTAAACCCCAGAGCGGAAGGAGAAGCCTTAAACTTGATGAGCTCAAAAAGAAAAGCCCTGATTACAAGTTGTAATCAGGGCAAAAAAAATTAATCTTTCTACAGTACTAAGCTAAAGAGGAAACGTGCTTCTGAAGCTTTCCCTTAACGTTAGCTGCTTTATTTTTGTGCCAAAGGTTTTTCTTGGCTAATTTGTCAATCATAGACATCACTTTCGGAAAGAACTTAGAGGCTTCAGAAGCTTCTGTCATCTCACGTAACTTAGAGATCGCTGATCTTGTCGTCTTCTTATAGTATCTGTTACGCAGTCTTTTCTTTTCGTCCTGTCTGATGCGCTTCTTCGCTGATAAATGATGTGCCATTAGTCTACTTTAATAATGTTTTCTTTCAAAAGAGGCGCAAATGTAGTCTTTTTTCGGATAAAGTGAAAGGCCAATAAGATATGTTAGTTATCACCATATTTAAGAGTTGAGGTTGTACATAAAAGCATTATTTGCATCATATTTGCTACAGTTAGGAACAAGTAAAAAGAAATGGCGGACTATTCATACGTTTTCAATGCTCATCCATCATACATCGACACTATATATCAGAAGTATATGGCAGATCCCTCTTCTGTAGAAGACGGATGGAGATCATTCTTTCAAGGCTATGAATTCAGCCAGAACACCAACGGGCACAGCACGGCAGCAGCTTCGGGACCATCTGAGAATATCAGTAAGGAGTTTGGTGTTCAATCTATCATCCATGGCTTTAGAAGTCGAGGGCATCTATTGAGTAGTACTAACCCAATTAGATCGCGTAGAGATAGAAGGCCTCATCTCGATCTATCTGATTATAGCCTCACGGAAGCAGATCTCAGTCGGAAGTTTACTTCAGGAGCAGAGATCGGCATGCCACAAGCAACACTTCAGGAGATCCTGGATCGCTTGAAAACAATATACTGCGGGCACATAGGATTTGAGTATGCCCATATAGAGAACAAGGAGAAGAGGATGTGGCTCCGGGATAAGATCGAGAATCGCGAATTCAGCAAGTCATATGGACTGAGCATAGAAAAGAAGAAAAGAATACTAGAGAAGCTTAACGGAGCTGTCGGTTTTGAAAGCTTTCTCAACAAAAAATACGTAGGCCAGAAAAGATTCTCTTTGGAAGGTGGCGAAAGTGCGATACCTGCTTTAGATGCGATTATCATGACAGGTGCATCTTTAGGCGTCAAGGAAGTAGTGATAGGTATGGCGCATAGAGGTCGACTTAATGTGCTTGCTAACATCATGGGCAAGACGTACGATCACATCTTTAACGAATTTGAAGGTACAGCTACTCCTGATCTAAGTTTTGGTGATGGAGATGTAAAGTATCACCTCGGGTTCTCCTCTATCGTTAAGGACCCTGTCGGAAATGAAGTTCACCTAAAGCTAGTACCTAACCCATCTCACCTTGAGTCTGTCGATCCAGTGGTAGAAGGTTTCAGTCGTGCGAAAGCGGATATCCTTTACGGAAGTGATTATGATAAGATCTTACCAATATTGATACATGGTGATGCGGCAGTTGCAGGCCAAGGTGTTGTCTACGAGACGGTACAAATGAGCCAGTTGGACGGATATTATACTGGTGGTACGATCCACTTTGTTATTAATAACCAAGTTGGATTTACGACTGACTTTGAAGACGCAAGATCTTCTACTTACTGTACAGGTGCAGCCAGCTTGGTACAAGCTCCAGTATTTCATGTCAATGGAGATGATCCAGAAGCAGTTGTTTTTGCTGTCGAGTTAGCTACAGAATATCGTCAGAAGTTTAACAATGATGTCTTCATAGATATGGTCTGCTATAGAAGACATGGTCATAATGAGGGCGATGATCCAAAGTTCACGCAGCCGGAGATGTACAAGTTTATCAATGAACATAAAGATCCACGTGAGATTTATGTGAAGCAGTTGATCGACCAGGGTGAAGTTGAAAAAGAACTTGCTGAAGGCTTAGAGAAAGGATTCTGGGCTGATCTTCAAGCAAGACTTGATTCTGTAAAGCAGAAGCCGCTACCATACGTCTACCAAGAGCCAGAACAACAGTGGAGATCACTTAGAAAAACGAGAGATACTAAGGATTTCCAATACAGCCCAGAAACTGGAATAGATAAAAAACAATTAGAAAAAATCATAGATCATCTGATGACCTTACCAGAAGGTTTTGAACCCCTGGGCAAAGTCAATAGACTGCAAAAAGGAAAGCGCAAACTAATTGATGCAAACAACCTTGATTGGGGGCTTGCTGAGCTTTGTGCTTACGGCTCTATCTTGTTAGATGGAAGCGATGTAAGGATGAGTGGTCAAGATGTCAAGAGAGGAACGTTCTCTCATAGACATGCCATCTTTAGAGATGCTAATACATATGACGAATACAATAGACTGCAAGCCATAGAAGGGAATGATTCTAAATTTAGAATATTCAACTCTTTCTTATCGGAGTTTGCAGTGTTAGGATTTGAATATGGATACTCTCTTGCTTCACCAAGTTCTCTGGTAGTCTGGGAAGCACAGTTTGGAGATTTTTATAATGGCGCTCAGACGATCGTTGATCAATATATCACCGCTGCAGAAAGTAAGTGGCAACGGATGAGTGGGCTTGTCATGCTCTTACCGCATGGTTACGAAGGACAAGGACCTGAGCATTCAAGTGCTCGTGTTGAAAGATTCTTACAGCAAGGGGCAGAGTTTAACGTGACGATTGCTAACATATCTACACCAGCTAACTTCTTCCATGCTTTGAGAAGACAGTTAGCTAGAGATTTTAGAAAGCCTCTTATCGTTATGTCTCCGAAAAGTTTGTTGAGGCATCCATTATGCGTTTCAGCTAAAGAGGATTTTTTAGGTGATTCAAAATTCCAAGAAGTACTGGATGATACTACTGCGAAAACAAGCAAGGTAAAAACACTTCTACTTTGTACTGGTAAGGTATACTATGATTTGTTAGCAAAACAAACAGCTGACAAACGAGACGATGTTGCCATCGTAAGATTAGAACAACTATATCCATATCCTATGGAGCAGATGACTGACATCTTTAAAAAGTACAAAGGAGCAAAAGTAAAATGGGTACAAGAAGAGCCTCAGAATATGGGTGCTTGGCAATATCTAAACAGCTTCTGGAGAGACGCTTCGATCGATGTTATATCGCGAGATGTGAAAGCATCACCGGCTACAGGATTCAAAAAAGTACATGAGAAGCAACAAGCAGAGATCGTAGATAATGCTTTTTC
>CALIHL010000074.1 GCA_938022935.1 uncultured Saprospiraceae bacterium | reverse complement strand
TTCATTGCGAGGCAAAGAGTTAGATGAAGAAGGGTGGTTGCATGTCATTCAAAGAAATACACACTTGCTTAAGTCTCCAATCGCTGTAAGAGGTAATAAGGTTGTGCTTTGCGAGAAGCCCACTGATGTTTATAAATTATAGAAAAGTACTACTTACAATCGCCTATGTTGGCTTCAAGGCGACCTTCCGAACTAATTTCGAAACCTTCATATAGTTCGAACCCATTAGCTGCTTGCATGCTTAAACTTCCAGTCATAGTTACTTGACCTCCATATGTCAGAAGAGTGGGTCTCATAATAACAAGGTCCCCTTCTATGACATCCGGTAGTGATGTCATGTCAGAGCATTCGTCTATACAAGGTCCACATATGCCACCACAGTCTACATCTTCTTCTTCAGGATCTTTTGTGCCGTTAAAGCAAGTTGGAAAAGAAGGTAAAAATGAAAATGTAAAATCGAATCCGTTACTACTCCATCTATCATCCCATTCTATGTAGATGGTGGTGCCTCCGCTGACTTCTAGGTCTGATATTTGAGAAGCATAATTAAGACCATCTGAACTGATACAGTTGTCATCACTTTTGGCTAACTCGGTGAGTTGATCACATGACCCGCTATAGATATACATTCTTGAATCTATCCCTTGACCACAATTATCTACTGATATTAGGCCATCACTTTGTACTTCATAGCGATACCATCTTGCATGTGTGGCATTATTCTGAAAGGCGCCGGCACCACTTGCTATCTCCGGTATTTTTATAATAGTGTTCCGGTTTGTGATCTCTAAAGCTAGCGCACAACTTTGACCTTCTTTAGGCATGCATTGTGATATTTTGCTGAGTAACATGGCCTCAGGTTCTGGGCCAAAGCCCAAGCTAAAGTTAACGCCTGTTGGACTATTGTGACAGTAGCTCATGATAGTGCCTCCTTCTTCTGGTATAGAACTGTCTGGACAATTTGTATTTGCACCACCACACGCATCAATCGCTGTGTCTTGGTTTGGGCCCCAAGCACAATCATGAGTGTGGGGTGAGCCGATATTATGTCCTATCTCATGTGCAACTACATGCACATCCCAGCTATATACGCCTGGCTCGTTTATGGATGAGTGTATCTTGCTTACACCGTAAGCTTTGTCCTTATTGCACAAAGCATTGAGATAAGCAGATCCTCCACTTAAGGATGAATGTGCTGTAAGGAGATGAGCGAAGTGGCCTTCATAGTTTCCATTGAGTGAAGTCTTAAAGCTGGTTAGGGCTTTTCGAGTTGAGCTTTTATCATATGGATCAGGCGTATCCCAGATTAGAATGTCTTCGATGCGTATGTTTATACCAGCCTTTTTGTAAAGTGCATGAACTTGCAAAAACATGTCATGAACATAGTTTGTGACAGACTCCTTAGAGTTGTTATGTTTTTTATAGAGCTCATAGTCGCAAACGAAGAAAAGGCTCAAAGTATCATTAGCATTGGATTTTCGGTTTTTAAAATCGTCCTTGTGTTCATGAGCTTTGTTGCTTTCATGTGTGTCAGCATCACATTGCCATAAATGATTGCTTTTTCTCTTTTCCACTATCGTGTGAAGAGAGTTTGATGTGGAAGTTGTAAAACTATATTGGCCTCTATCATCTGAGATTAATCCACTCAGCTTATTATTGGTAATGGACAGTGTGACTAAGGATTGAGATGTTCCTACTATAGAGCCTTCATAGAAGAGTTTGTCTTTATGCTTATAGGGACTAAGGTTGACTTTATTAAGATCAACACCAAGCCATTGATTGTTTCGATCTAAAAGATAGGCTTTGAATGTATTAGGTTGAGATCTGAGCACTTGTGATATGACGGCAGTTTGGAGTGAGTTGCTTCTATCAATTAATTTGAGGTGTTTATCTCTCTCAATACTTTGCACAACCTTCTGGCCCAGACAGTTGCTGTTGGAGCAGAGTACGATTAGTAATATCCAGACGGCATACAAGTGCCTAGTACTGAGCATGCAAGGTTGATTAGCTTATAAACAATCTTCTGATTGTCTTCGCTGATCTTAGGGGGTATATAAGTGACGGAATGGATAGCTTTATGCACAGTATATTTCCACGGAGGAATGTAAAGTAGCTTGCGTATCAAAGCGTCTAACCGCATAAGTACAAAATGATAGAGTCTATAGATATGGTAATTATAGAGTGGCTTTTTTAACTCATATGTCGGTTGGTATTCTAATCACGACTTAGATATCTAATTTTTCGAATGTTTAAAATATTGATAAAGAAGCACATAGAAACCCTTCTGCTCAAGTAAAATCGTCAAGTGAAATCAATTGGAAGGATAAAATAGTTGACAAAAAAATATATATAATAAAATTATATATGTACGTTTGTCTTATCTAAGAGGTACAATTAGACGAAATCACGTATTTCCTTAGACGAGATTATTAATTATTTAGGCTTCAGCTCAACCCCAGTTTAACGCTTTTAATAATTAAACCCCAAATCTCATGACTAGATTGAAAACAATCTGTCTATCCTTATTGGTATGCATAAGTATGTGCGTAAACTACGCAACAGCTCAGTCGAGTTCGTGTGCTAATCAAACCAATATATCTGTAGACAGTGATTGTGAATTTTTAATTTCTCCGGAAGTGCTTCGAGCCACTGGAGCTGCAGCGGATGCGCTGAGTATCACCTTTGATGTCGGTACAGGATCAGGCACTTCTTTTATAGGTGGATATGCACGCGGATCGATTATAGATCTCGGCATACCAAATGGAGGATTAGTTCAATACGCACTTTTTGGAACAGATGATGGTACAGGCCCGATGCTTTGTTGGGGAGACATCATGTTTGACGTAAAGCAAGTGCCAGACCCAATTATTAATACATGGGAAGTCATGTGTGGTCAGACTATACCAGAGCTACCTACAATCGATGAAGTAGCCGATGAGATCAACGGCTTGTGCGTGGCTCCAATTACAGACTTAAACATTGTTAATAGCGTAGATGGAGAGTCTTGTACAGGATTTAAGACAATTAGAACGATCAACGGAACTATTGATTATGGTACTTCCAAGGTTGTTACTCCATTGCGTATAGATACAATCATTGAAACACCTCTTACTGTTGATATGGTCGTGGGACCACTTGGTGGCCCTTCAAAGTTAGATGCGATCTTGCTTTTTTGCGATGACATAGATGACGCATACCCAACACCAGAAGTAGTTGAAGAATTTGCCAAGGAAGGTTTGCAGGGGGCATATCCATCTATCCCTAAAGGTGTTGATACAACGATCGTGATGGTTGAAACTGTTGTTGAGCTCAGAGATACGATGGAAGAAAAGATCTTAATTGTTGATGATTTTGGCAAAGAGCATTGGGTGGTATCTGAAGTCATAAGAAAGAGAGATACAATTATGCAATTGCCAGATACGACAATTACTGATGTGGTATTGACACTGAGACCCGGTGTAAATTGTAATCTAAGCATAAATTATAAAGATGAGTCTTATCCAGGCTGTGCAGGAGCGGATTCAAAAATATTGAGAACTTGGAATGTTCTTGATTGGTGTACAAACGATATAGATACATTAGAACAATGGATCATCATAGAAACTGAAGGGCCAATCATTGAGCCACAGGAAGATGTTAACGTGGGGATTGCTCCATGGGTATGTTCTGCATCATATGAACTTTCTGTAGAAGTAGACCGTGGTTGTTCTGAGACATTGCAAGTGACTTGGTCGTCATCCCAAGGTGTTATAGAGGATAACAAAAGACTTACTGGACTTTGGTTAGGTGAGGTAGCAGAGGTGATCGTTACAGCTGTTGATGATTGTGGGCAGATTGCAAAAGATACATTCTATGTTACACCTTTTGATAGTATCGCTCCTATTGCTATTGCTGCTGATGAGATTAATGTTTCACTTTCAGGTGATCCTTTAGTTGTTGAAACTGTAGAAGATAGAGGCATCGCAAAAGTGTTTGTAGATGCAATAGATGCTGGTTCTCACAATGCAGGTTGTGGAGAAGTTAACAGATGTCTATTATTGAAAGAAGAATTAGAAAATCCAGTTATAATAGATGGTGAGCGTGTATATATAGATGGTCAGCCAATCTATCATGCTCAAGGATGTTCCTATGACGGAATCTTACCTGGTAGACCAGCCACCAAAAACAAAGAAGAGCCGGCTTATCCAGATATACTGTATGTAGTTTGTAAAGACAATGTGAAGTTTTGCTGTGAATCTCTAGGTTCTAATAGTGTTGCGATGGTCGTAACTAATGGAGGAGATATGCAGGCTGTTACTTGGACGGATGTACTTGTAGAAGACAAAACTTCTCCAATTGTAATTTGCCCTCAACCTTTTACTGTAGGATGTGAAGAAGATTATGAGATACCTCAGCCTGTTATCTTTAATGGTGTCTGTTCGATAGACGTGTTGGAGATGACTATGACAGAAGACTTTGATAATTGTGGTGATGGAACCAAGACAGTAGTATGGACACGTAATGGTGATGTTATATGTACAACTGTTATAACAGTAGACGGTACAAGTGGCTTTAATCCTTATGAGATCAAGTGGCCGAAGCACTATACAAGTGAAGTCAGATCTGGTATCAGAAGAGAGTGCGAACTACTTGTTGATGATGATGGTGATGCAGTGTTAGATGATAACAACAACGAACAGTTTGTAATTGTAGAGTATAGCGAAGATGTAGAGATGGGTGATCCTTTTGAATGTACAGGAGGAGGAGATACTGGAGAGCCAATATGGTGTACTAACTCATGTGGTTTAGTAGGTGTGAACTTTGAAGATCAAGAGTTGACAGCGATATCTGCTTGTAAGAAGATAGTAAGAAGATGGACTGTAATTGATTGGTGTTCTTGGGATCCTAATACTGGTGAAGAAGATGATGACAATGAAACCATAGATGAGTTTACAGCGGTAACTGATGAGTGGTTAGGAGCAGGAGCTTGGCTGACTGATAGTCGCAATACAAAAGGCGTAGCGTGTACCGAGTGTGATAAACCCGCAGGTGATGCTGACTTCGTTTATTTTAGATATGACACAGTAGATGTAGATGGATATTACACTTATGATCAAGTCATAAAGATTATAGATTTTGATGAGCCTGTTATAAGTGCACCTGATACAATCACCTTAAGCATATTTGGTGGAGCTACTGCCAAAGGCGAAGGATTTGAAGATTGTTTTGCATCAGATATTATAGGAGCAAGTGTACGTGACTTCTGTGGAGCAACTGCTATTGATGCATCTGATGCTGGATGGGAGATTAGAGTTTTCAGATTAGACGATGGGCAAGAGACTTTAGTTAAGTCTTCAGATGTCTTTGGTGAGGACGTTACGATGGGTACACAGCAGGGTATGTCAGGAGATGTACATCTGATTAGATGGTTGGTTCGTGATGGATGTGGCAATATTGGAAGAGCAGAGACTTATATCTTATTTGTCGAAGACAAAAAGCCAACGCCAATCTGTATTCAAAACTTGAGTACAAGTACAATGAGTACTGATGGGACTGCTACGATCTGGGCCAGTGATTTTGATGCAGGAAGTTTTGATAACTGTAGCGAAGTAGATCTATTTTTCAAGGATAAGGATGGTAACTTTACTTCATCACTTACTTTTGAATGTGGAGATATAGAAGGTGGTGTAAGCGATGAGTTCAATATAGAATTGTATGCGGTTGATGCACTCGGCAATCATGATTTCTGTAATGTAGCATTGCAAGTTGATGACTTCAATGATAATTGCCCTAACTCTGGTAGAGCTGATGGCGATGATGTCAATATTGTCTCAGGAAGTATAATAACAAGTTCAGGAGATAGAGTCGAAGATGTAGAAGTATCGCTTACAGTTGGTCCAAAGGACATGACTTCTGTAGAAGGTTTTTATGCTTTCAATGATCTTGCTTACTCCGACTTTACAATTATGCCAGAGAAGGACAATGACTATCTCAATGGTGTAACTGCCTTGGATATAGTTTTGATCCAGAGACACTTGTTAGGTCTTACAAAGTTTGAATCACCATATACGATCATCGCTGGTGATATCAATAATGATGGAAGATTGAGCGCGCTTGATCTTGTAGATCTAAGAAGATTAGTACTTGGTATCTACGATGAGCTTCCACGAAATACGAGTTGGAGATTTGTAACGGCTTCTCAGAGGTTCCCTAATCCAACTTCGCCATTTCCATTTACAGAAGTGATAACTATCTCTGACTTTGATGGTAGCGAAAGAGGACAAAACTTCATGGCCGTTAAGATTGGTGATGTCAATGGTAACGCTGTAGCAAATAGCTTGCTTTCAAGTGGAAACAGAAGCGTTGGTATGTTGGCTTTCCAATTAGAAGATACGCAGATTAAAAAAGGTGAGACTTTTGATTTAGAAGTTGAGTCTTCAAATTTTGCAGACATTGTAGCATATCAATATACAATGGAGCTCAATGGACTAGAGTTTATTTCCGCTTCATCAGGAGCCCTTGATGTTGATGAGTCTAATTTTGGATTGCTGGATGCAAATACTGTAACAACTTCATGGTTTAGTCCTACTGGCATAACTACTGAAGATGCTTTGTATTCTATAACATTTAGAGCAACCAAAGATGTAGCTCTAAGTGAAGCTATGACGATTAGTTCTCGTATCACTCCGGCTCTTGCTTACAACTCTGATCAAGAATTGCTTGATGTGGGAGTAGAGTACAACAACATAGCATTACCAAGCGAGTTCAATCTGATGCAAAACAAACCTAACCCATGGGAGCAGTCTACGAGCATTGGATTTGAATTGCCATCTGCAGGTTCTGCACAATTGACAGTTTATGATATAACTGGAAAATCATTACTTGCTAACAAGTATGAATTGGATGCAGGGTATCAAGAGATTATCTTAGACAAGTCTGATATCAATAGCAGTGGTGTATTATACTATCAAGTAGACTTCTTGTCCCATAGTGATGGGACTACTTTTACTTCTACAAAGAAGATGATAGTCATTAACTAGATCTTAATAGGTTCAGGATAGCATCATTGCGATAGTGATGATGCAAGACTTAAGGATTTAATTATTAAAGGTTCTTGAGGATAAGAAAGACCCGTTGCAAGACATTGCGGCGGGTTTTTGTTTGTAGCTCTGTGTAGATTAGTTGAAACACATTTGCGAAAGCGTATAGTGGACTTGTAATGCGTAAATGATAGCGGTTAGAGTTATCATTGTATCAAGAATGTAGTGATGGATAAGTTTGATAGATCAAGAAGTTGTGCAGTTTCAATGGATCAAAAGGATCCATTAGCGAAGTATAGAGATCAATTTATCTTTCCAAAGACTGAATCTGGCACACCATATATTTATCTATGTGGCAACTCCTTAGGACTCCAACCAAAGCAAACTAAAGATTATATATCGGAAGTGCTCGATCAGTGGGCGAATAAAGGTGTCAAAGGTCACTTCAATGGTGAGAAGCCTTGGCTGGACTTCAATGACAGGTTGAATCCTATGATGGCTGATATCGTTGGTGCGTTACCTGAAGAAGTTGTTATCGCCAATACGCTGACTGTCAATCTTCACTTGATGATGGTCTCTTTTTATCGACCTCAAGGGAAGAGAATCAAGATCCTGATGGAGTCTGATGCTTTTCCCTCGGACCGTTACGCCATTGCCTCTTATCTGTCACATATCAATGTTGATCCAGAAGAAGCTATTGTTACTGTAGCACCAAGGGCTGGGGAGGTGTTGCTACATACTTCTGATATCGTCGGACGAATAGAGGAGTTGGGAGATGAACTTGCTTTGGTCCTTATCGGAAATACAAACTACTACACTGGTCAAAAGATGGATCTCGGACACATAACTGAAGCTGGGCATAGAGTAGGGGCGTTGGTTGGATTTGACTGTGCTCATGGAGCCGGAAACATACCGCTCGATTTGCATGACAACAATGTAGACTTTGCTATTTGGTGTACTTACAAATATCTTAATACGAGCCCTGGAAATCTTGGAGGTATCTATATCCATCAAAAACATGCTAACGATCCACACGTGCCGCGACTAAAGGGCTGGTGGGGAGAAGACAAGGTCAGACGGTTTCAGATGAGAGATGATTTTGTACCGCAATTGAGCGCTGAGGGCTGGCAGATCAGTAATCCGCCAGTAATCGCTCTAGCTGCCATCGAATCATCACTTAAGATCCATCATGAAGCAGGCATGTCTGCTATCAGGGCAAAGTCAATCTCGCTTACGGGATATCTCGAATATCTAATAGATGAATTACAGCACAGACAAGTGACCGTCATAACACCACGAGATCCAGATCAGAGAGGGGCTCAACTCTCTCTACTCATAGAAAACGGCTCTAAAGAGATCTATGATCGGCTGATATCTTCAGGTGTGATACCTGATTGGCGAGAGCCTGATGTGATCAGGGTCTCACCTGCACCTTTATACAATAGCTACGAGGATGTCTACAAGTTTGTACAGATTTTGGATGTGACCTTGTCGTCTTGTGTTGGGTAAATCTGCTGAAAGTTTTCTGATACCCAACTTTTACTTCTTCTTATCCGTATATTAAGACAGGTAGTCCATGGAATAGTATATGACTGGCATAGATGCCACATTAATATCTAAGTGTATCAAGCGTGACGAACGCGCCTTGAATCAACTGTACCGTCGTTGTTTCTCAATGATGAAGGGGGTTTGTATGCGCTATGTGTTTGATAGAAGCAATGTCAACGAGGTGATTAATACTGGCTTTCTGAAAATCGTTACAGGACTCCAGAAGTATGATCAAAATCAGCCATTTATGCCATGGGCTTCTACTGTTATGCTGAGGGTGGCTTTGGATTATGTGCGCAAAACCATGAGAAGTACTGATAGGACAACGGACCTTCACGAGGATATGAGCCAGCTGAATGGTTTACCTGTTTCTTATAATGCTGCTGATCTTCAGTCGGATGCAGAGGGCTTATTGAATTTACTGGATCATTTGCCAAAGCAAACTAAGGTTGTGTTTAACCTATTTGCGATAGATGGATATAGTCACAAAGAGATAGCTAAGCAGCTAAGTATCTCAGCAGGAACCTCTAAGTGGCATGTATCAAAAGCACGTGAGCTATTAAAAGAAAAAATAAACGACAAATTGAACAAAAATAAATCTCATTATGAGCCATCCCATTGATGACTTATTTCACAAAGGCTTAAGTGAACCGGACTATGCTTATGATGAGCAAGCATGGCAAGGTGCACAAGAAGTTTTAGGCCTTAAGGAGAAGAAGAAAAAGCGTTTCTTTTGGATCTTCGGTGTCGGTGCATTGTTGGTGGCAAGTGTGCTATTATTTCTAATAGTGCGTGGGCCTGTAGCGTCTAATTTTGTAGAAAAAGAGGAGATCTTTAAAGATGAAATTGGAAAGGTAACTGATGACCTTAGCACTAATACAGAGACGGCAATTGCTAACGTGATACACGCACCTGATGAGCTTGGAGGATTGACTACTAAAGAAGATGATTTGACTGCTGAAAGTCAGGAAGAATTGCTAAATGAAAAGGCAATATCTGGCTTAAGGAAAAGTGAGCAGACTTTTCTTGCTACTGTTAATTATAGTGTAGATGATAATGTTCCTGCTGTTGAGGATGTGTTAAACAGTAGGTCATCTGAATTGGGAAATGAAAAGTTAAAGATTGATAATGGTTCTAATATTGGAGATAAAAGTGGTTACTCTCAGTCATCACAATTTGCGCAATCAAATATATCTTTAACTACATCTAACGAAAACCAAGAGTCTGATTTTTTGAAATTAGAAAACCAAGTTGATCAGACTCAATTGCCTTTAGTGGATCCAGAGGATATAAGAGGGACTGTAGCTAAACTTAGGCTTGATAAGCTCATCTTTAGCCCTCTTTTACTTAAAAAAGAGAAGCTTGAAGTGCCGGCTTTTTCTACTTCTATAAGTGAAGAATCAGCCTCAATTCTTTTTGAAAAAGGGATTTACCTTGCATACGTACCAACAGAATCTGGAATGGAAGTGGGTGTCAGTGGAGCGTTAAGATTTAATAATAATTGGTCATTGGATATTGGTTTTGGGCTTAGTCGGGCAAGCCATACTTCTAACGATATCTTTGAGAGTACGCAGGTAGGAGGGAGAATGGCTGAGCTAAGTCTCTCTTCCTTGAACAATTACAATTATAAAAGCTTTGTGATGCCGGTCAAACTGGCTTATAATATCAGTAAGCATAACCTTTTTGCAGGATTGATACTGAAGCGTCCGTTTAGTCTGTCAGGTTTCCAAGAGGCCAGTGCCGCTCCTAGTATGGACAATATGGATAACGTAGACATGCCCAATTCGGCTCAAGGTCAAGTTGGCCAGTTCACGCCTATAGCATCAAATATCACTTACAACTTGGAAAATGTACCGGAGCTTAATAAGCTCTTGTACTTTGGACAGTTAGGGTATGGCTTTAGAGTGAATGGTCTTATAGAGCTTAGTGCTGCGGGCGTTTATCGTTTGAAAAGCCAAGGTAGAGTATTGCCCCTCATTAGCAGTTCGGATATGTCTAATCTAAAACAACCTTCTTTGAGCGGGTATATAAGACTAGACTATCGATTTTAATTCTTTTAAGATAGAAGAATGGATTAACTTAAATTTGCTTCAGGAAACTAATTGCTCTGCATATAGAACAAATATGTTCAATGCATATACAAGAGCTGCGATTGCAGATTGGCATCTTGTAAAAGAAGATGCTCAAGTTCATATTAAAAAATCATTGCAATTATAATCTTCTGGTAAAATGTCTATGCTAGATCTGCATCTAACTTTTTACCTAAGAAAAATCCTACAATGAAGATTGTTAATTTTATTACTATCATCCTATTATTATGGTTGGTTCCGTATTATTGGATTCCTACACATGACGTAGAACAAATACCGTACCCCTTTTTTTAAGGGAACTTTATGAGATAATTTGAGAAGTTTAGCAAATAGCGGACGAAGCTTATCTGGGGCGGGTATTTTACGCTTTAGATCATTGTTATATACGACCTGTATTCTGCAAAGTACTTATCATAGAATCCACTATATCGGATAATAATCGGGATGAAGATGTGACTTTTTGTCTATTTTACGACTAATAAGAGAGCCCCAACTCTACCTATACTTTCTCCATTGCATCGGCAAGGGAGATTATATGCCTTTTGAAAGCATTCCATGTTTTATTTTTTCAAAAATAAAGACCTAAGCGGATGTTTCGACTTTTACTCTTCTTCCTTTTATTGCTGTGTGCTCAACCCAACCTACAAGCAGAATACACTTATACTCTTGAATATGCCTCTACGCTATGGGCTGATGAAGACAAAGATGGAATAAGCGATGATAAGGACAACTGTCCCTATAAGTTTAATCCTCATCAAGATGACAGTGATGGAGATGGTATAGGTGATGTATGTGATGATGATGATTGCGACTGCGAGAATGAACACCAGATGATCTATGTCTGCCAGCAAGGTATGATGAGAAGGGTTTATTGTAGCGCATTAAGTGATCCTAACACCTACTGTGGTTCTTGCCAAGAAGAAGAAAAAGAAGTTTGCAATGAATGCCCTGTCGATGACAGAGGTAATATCACACTTTGTGTTATCAAGACTAACAAGCTCCTCAATGTAAAGGGAAGATGTGAGGACTTGGGCAATTACTTTGATAATGACGGTTCTCTTAAAGATGGCGTTGAGTGTGGTCCATGTACATGTGCTATGATAGGAGATGTTGACACAGATGGAGATGGAGCATGTGATACTTTAGATGAGTGCCCTAACAACCCATTAAAGGTTGAAGCTGGCATGTGCGGATGTGATGCTTATGATTCAGATGGGGATTGGGTCTGCGATGCAGATGATATCTGCCCTGGTGGTAGCGATAAGATCGATTCAGATGGTGATGGAGTGCCAGACTTCTGTGATCAGTGCGAAGGACACGATGATAACAGTGACTGGGATGATGATGGAGTGCCTGATGGTTGTGACGCTTGTCCTGATAGCGTAACTGGTGATAGCGATGGAGATGGTGTATGTGATAACGAAGATATCTGTCCAGGTGGCGATGATAATATTGACAACAACGGAGACGGTATACCTGACGCTTGTGAAACCAGCAAGTGTGCTGTTAGTGGAAACTCAGAGTTTGAGTGGATTCAAGACGTAAAGATCAATGATTGGTTCAACCTTACTAATGATAACGGAGGGTATGCAGAGTTTTCTGATCCTGCATTAATGTTCTTTCCTGGAGATTCTATCAAGCTTTGGTTAACTCCAGGTTATGTAGATCAAGTTGCTGAGTTATCATATGCGATATTCATCGACTGGAATGGTGATGGTGACTTTGATGACCAAGAGGAAAGAGTCTATGATAGACGATCTCTTAGAGAGAGGGGAAGAGATATGGTAGTACCACCATTTGCTAAACCAGGTAACATCTGTGCGAGATTTATAGTGAACTATGGTAGAATCCACAGTGCGTGTGACCCATGTATAGATGGAGAAGTAGAAGATTACATTTTGTTGATCAAGGGTGATGGCAGTTCTAACTGTGATCAAACAGAAGAGTCATTTGACTATGACCTTGATCAAGGTATCCAAGGCCTTGACGGAGGTTGGGGTTGGGCATCAGGTTGGAGAGCGTCAGTTAGCGGCAATCCAAAAGCTCGTATACTTCAGCAGTCACTCTCCGCTTCTAACATATCAACAGTAGGTCAAAAGCTTGGTGTATTAACACCAGCTGGAACAAGTTATAAGATAGCAAGAGACTTTGACTTAGAGAGTCAAGATATGTGGATGAGCTTCACTTATTTGAAGAGAGGAGGAGCCGGTACACTTGACCTAAGATTGGGTGACAATGATGAGAGTATCTCGATAGATCAATCAGGAGCACTTAACCTTGCGGGAAATGTCGGCCCAATATTATCTAATAACGCACCATCGCTTGTTGTCATCCATATCCAAAGAGGTGGAAATCAAGATCAACTAAGTGCA
Source organism: uncultured Saprospiraceae bacterium (assembly GCA_938022935.1). Lineage (GTDB taxonomy): Bacteria > Bacteroidota > Bacteroidia > Chitinophagales > Saprospiraceae > JAJRXG01. The sequence goes on along the minus strand of CALIHL010000074.1, from coordinate 611 downwards.
TGGATCAATCCTACACAGTCGATGGTATTAGAGCCAGGTAATGCAGCACTTCAAGCAACAGTATCTTTAGATACAGATATAAAAAGCATGTTGTTTGATTTTAAAGGTATAGATGCTGTAGGGACTACAGATCACTATATCGATGAGATTAGAGTGGCATGTAGTCAAGACAGGATATTGACTGATCAAGGAGGTAACAATCCAGATCCTGTTGATATGGAGATAACAGTAGCGCCTAATCCTATTACCAACGGTGCCAATGCTGGCATAACACTCTCAAATGCTACCTTCTTTCAAGGAACGCTTAACCTATATACAATGGGCGGAACGATGATCTTGACTCAAGATGCAGTTGCAGGTCTTAACGTAGTTCCTACAGCTGGGCTTCAGCCGGGTATCTATGTATTAGAGTTTGACACTGACGCAGGTAAAGTAACAGCACAGTTAGTTGTGCAGTCTTAATATTGGCTTCTATATGTAGAAAAGTTAACGTGATGACTTCTGATCAACTATTGATTCAGTAAGTCAATCACGTATAAGATGAAGCATGTACTCTTGCCGTATATGCCGTGCTTCTTTGTGTAAGAGCAAAAGAAGAAGTCTGGTGATGA
>CALIHL010000073.1 GCA_938022935.1 uncultured Saprospiraceae bacterium | reverse complement strand
GGTCTTTGGAATACTTATAAAGTTGACGACAAACACTTCTTTGAGTTATCAAAAGATGTACTGGAAAAAGAAGTACTTGTAGTTAGTAGGATCTCAGGATTCGTAAAGGGCTTAAACTTCGGTGGTGCTGGTACAAAGTCTCGTCCACAACAAGTCATCAGATGGCAAAAGATGGATAACAAGATCTTGCTTAGATCTGTCAGCTACAATAGTGTAGCCAGTGAAGAGTTGCCTATCTACGAGTCTGTTAGAAACAACAACTTCGAGCCAGTCATTAAGGCATTTGACATCAAAGCGCATTCTGCTGACTCTTCTGGTTTTGTAATTGAGGTAGATGGTCTTTTCAACTCGGATGTGGATATGATTGGTGCAATGTATCCTTTCCAAGAAAAGAGTTTTGGTGTAAGAGGAGTTGATAAGTCAAGAAGTTTTATCTCTAAGATAAAAGCCTTCCCTACCAATGTTGAAGTAAGACATGTATTAACTTATAATGCAGGCGACAAGATCCCTGATAATCAGATCACTTCTACCCTTTCAGTAGAGATGAATCAGTCTTTTATCTTGCTTCCTGAAGAACCAATGCAACCGCGTCATTATGATCCACGTGTAGGCTACTTTTCAATTGGACAAACGGACTACGGAAGTGATGAGCAAAAAGCTTTTATAAATAGATTTATAACAAGATGGAGATTAGAACCAAGTGATCCTGCAGCGTATGCGCGAGGTGAATTAGTTCTTCCTAAAAAGCAAATAGAATATTACATCGATCCAGCGACACCTAAGAAGTGGGTACCACACATAAAAGCAGGAGTTGAAGATTGGCAAGTAGCTTTTGAAAAAGCAGGTTTTAAAGAAGCGATTGTTGCTTTGGATGCTCCGACAAAAGAAGAAGATCCAGATTGGAGCCCTGAAGATGCAAGATACAGTGTGATCAGATATGTATCAACAGACATACAGAATGCAATGGGGCCGCACGTCCACGATCCTCGAACTGGAGAGATATTAGAAAGTGATCTCATCTGGTACCACAACATCATGAACTTACTGCGTAACTGGTACTTTATACAAACAGCTGCGATCAATGAAGATGCAAGAGGCGTAAAGGTGACAGACGAGATCATGGGTGACCTGATCCGCTTTGTAGCTGCACATGAAGTAGGTCATACTTTAGGCTTACCACACAATATGGGATCAAGTGTAGCATACCCTGTAGACTCATTGAGGTCTAAAACATTTACAGATGCACATGGTACAGCTCCATCGATTATGGATTATGCACGTTTTAACTATGTCGCACAACCTGGAGATGGGGTAACACAATTGTATCCACAAGTTGGTGAGTATGACTTTTGGTCGATCATCTATGGATACAAAGAGATACCTAATGCTTCTTCTGCAGATGCTGAAAAAGAAACACTTAATAGTTGGATTAAAGAAAGATCTGGAGATCCTGTTTATAGATATGGAAGACAAAGAGGACTGCCTCTTGATCCGTCAGCACAAACTGAAGATCTTGGTGATGACAGTATGAAGGCAAGCGAGTATGGTATCGCTAATCTTAAAAGAATCGTACCGATGCTTTTAGATTGGACGGCTCGTGATGGTGCACGATTTGATGATATGAATGAGCTCTATCAAAATGTCTTTGGTCAATACCGCAGATATATGGGACACGTCTCGGCTAACGTTGGTGGTGTTGTAGAAGACTTTAAAACATACGAGCAAGATGCTCCTGTCTATGTTCCAGTCAATGTTGCAAAGCAAAAAAGAGCGATCAACTTTTTAGATCAACAATTATTTACAACGCCTAAGTGGTTGGTCAATCAAGATGTTATATCGCGTATGGAGCCAGGAGGAACTTTAGAAAGAGTACAAGGCATGCAAGACAGAACGCTACATATTCTATTTAACGATAGTCGTCTACTTAGGATGGCTGATCATGAAATGATGAATGGCTCCTCTGCTTATGCGCTAAGTGACTTCTTTGGTGATGTCAATAACATGATCACTAGAGACATCTCCGGTGGCCCAGATGTATATAGACGTAACCTGCACAGAGTACTCATCCATATCTATGAAGGACTGATGAACTCTAACAACTCAGACATTCAATTATCTGATGTGCCGTTGTTAGCTCGTGGTAGTTTGCTTTCTATAAAATCAAAAGCTCAAGGTATCGCTTCTACAAGTGGTGTTAACGGTCTACATGCGATGGACATGGTGGCAAGGATCGATGAGATATTAGATATAGATTAGAATTTGTAAATACCCGATTATGAACTTGTTCAAGTTTGCTGCTATAGTCCTATTTGCTACTTGTATGTCTTGTAGCTCAACTCAATCACATAACGATATGATCGTAAAGAATAGAGTTGCAAAGAAAGGATTGTTCAAAGATGACTTTGGTGTGCAAGCTTATTCTTTTAGAAATTACTTTCCAAAAGACATGATCGGCACATTGGATAAGATCCAAGAGATGGGTATCACCAAGATAGAAGGTGATGGCGGCAGGATCCCTCCAGAAGAGTTTAGAAAACTGTGTGCAGCACGTGGCATCACCATCCCTTCAACGGGAGCAAGCTTCGATCAGTTGGAGAAAGACCCAATGTCGATCGTTGATAAGGCGAAGAAGTTAGGTGCCAACTTTGTGATGTGTGCATGGGTGCCCCATAACGGTGATTTTAAAAAAGCTGATGCTGATAAGGCGATTAGTGTTTTCAATAAAGCTGGAAAGATCTTATCTGACAATGGTATCACTTTTACATATCATGCACATGGTTATGAGTTCCAACCACACGTAACAGCTGATAATCCAAAGGGCACCTTGTTAGATTATATAATTGAAAATACGGATCCAAAATATGTCTCTTTTGAAATGGACATATTTTGGATTCACTTCGGTGGTGGCGATCCAGTTGCCCTCATGCAGAAGTATGGTAGTCGCTGGAAGCTCATGCATATGAAAGACATGAAGGTCGGTACCCCTAAAGATCTTTCTGGGGGCACATCTGTTGAGAATAATGTTCCGCTTGGAACAGGTGAGCTCGATATGCCAGCCATCATTAGAGAAGGAAACAGAATCGGTATCGTTCACTACTTTATAGAAGATGAGAGTAGTGCTGTTGTGAGTCAGGTGCCAAAGACGATTGCTTATCTTAAGAGTTTATAATCGCTACAAAGGTTCGTTTACATAGCTATAACCAAAGACCTTACTAAAGTTGTCTTTGAGAAGAGATCTCACTTCGCTAATTTCTATAAGCTTTCCAATCTCATTACTGATAGAAGTAACTGAAGTATCATCTTCTACAATGCCACAAGGTATAATCTGATTGAAATATGAGAGATCAGTTGACACGTTGAGTGCAAATCCGTGTAAAGTCACCCAGCGACTCATGTGCACACCAATGGCACAGATCTTTCTTCTACCTTTTTGATCGCGGATCCAAACACCAGTGTATCCTTCTTCACGCCCTCCTTTGACATCAAAGTGTGCTATCGTTCTGATTACCACCTCTTCTAATTCGCGCACATATCTATGCACGTCATTATAGTATTGATCAAGGTCCAATATAGGGTATCCCGTGATCTGTCCAGGGCCATGAAAAGTGATATCCCCGCCACGATTAATCTTGAAGAACTCTGTCTCTTCTTGTTCGAGTGTTTCCTTATCAACCTTAAGATTATCAATAGAACCGCTCTTGCCTAAGGTAAAAACAGGATTGTGTTGACAAAGCAAAAGGTAACCAGGTGCATCAGCTACGCCACTTCTCTTTGTCGCAATTAGCTTTTGTTGTAGATGCTTTTGCAAGTCCCACACTTCTGCATAAGTATGGTGCTTAGGCACTTCTGAGTATATGACCTTACGAGATGATTCTGCTATCATTCATGATTACTTAAAGGTTCCTTTGTCATTGCTTCTTGATAATGCCATCGACATGAAGAAGGTTCAACGCATTGCGACTTAAACCATCTACATCATTATTTACGAAAAGTGACACTTCATCATAAAACAAGAAGACAACTGGAGCATCTTCCACCAATAGTCGATCCATCGCTTGGTATTTTGCTATCTTTTCCTCTTCTACCCTTTCTTTCATGGCGCTGTCATAAAGCTGGTCAAAGTCTTCGCACTGGTATCTGGTATAGTTAGGTGGTGCAGGGTTCTGACTATAAAACATAGACAAAAAGCTTTCGCCATCGGGATAGTCAGCGATCCAAGAAGCTCGAAATACGCCTACATCACCATTACGCATAGCATTCCTTAAAACGGCTGACTCCATCACATCGATCTTAACCCTTAATCCAAGGTCTTCCCATTGCTTGGCGATGTACGTTGTCAAATCAAGATAGTCCTTGCTCGTATGGACAACTATAGGCGTCTCTAACAGAGATGGATCATAAGAAGCGAGCACTGCTCTTGCCTTTGCTTTATCGTAGGTATAACCCTTTACCTTCTCGGGATCATAAGAAGGCAGTCCTCTTGTAACGACGCCGGCATCTGCTGGAACGCCTATATTATTGCGTAAACTTGATAGCATCAGTGATCGGTCCACGCCATAATTGAGCGCTTGACGAAAGGCTTGTTCCTTCAATAGTGGATGAGCATCTGGCGCATTGGGATTCAACCCCAAATACTCAAAGTTGAGATACGGCGCTTTTATGAACTTCATCTTGTCGCTATACTGATCACGCAACGTGCCATCTGGCGTCAAAGCAGTATTAATATACGACGACTCTAATCCTGTAAAGAAGTCAATGCGACCATTCACTAATTCTAAAAAGGCAATGCTACGCTCTCCGATAAAACTGGTTCTGACTCCTTCTATGTTGTTTTGTGGGTAGTTGTCTTTATCGTAGTATTCTTCATTCTTCAAGAGAAATAGTCCTTGATTACTCAACCATCTCTTAAACTTAAATGGCCCCGTCCCCACCGGATGTGTATAAAAATCAGAGCCATAATGATCAATCGCCTCCTTAGGAACTATCGAACAATACTGCATAGTCAACAAACTCAACAAAGGAGCGAACGAGTTCTTAAGTCGTAGTACGAAAGTTGTATCATTCAGTGCTTCGAACGGCACCTCATCGGCAATCTTACCGGCAAATATCCATGAGCCTGGTGCATTAAGCACAGTGTCCATAAGGCGCTCATAACTATAGACGACATCATGGGCTGTTACTGTTCTTTCTTGAAGATTAGAAAAGCACTCATTGTCATGAAATAGAACATCATCTCTCAGTGTAAATGTATAGGTACGAGCATCTTCTGATACTGACCAAGACTTAGCGATACCGGGTTGTATGTTAAGCGTATCATCCAATCTCAGTAGTGTAGAAAAGATGTGATTGACGGCCCATATATTGTTTTGACTTTTGGCGTAAGCCGGATCGAGAGAAGTGATGTTGTTGTGCTGGTTGTAGTGAAAGACGTTGGGTTGTATACCTGTGTCCTTATCCATCAGACATGAAGTAAGCAAGACAAAACATGACATCAATGCTATTAATACTTTCATCATACCGTAGACAAAGATAACTTTACATCTCATTCTTCAGAACAGAGTATTATGTCAGAACAATCAAAGTACAAGCCCATCAATTGTGATTACTATGATCACTTCGAGATCCATGCGATGAGAAAGACATGGATCAAACTCGACATTAAAGAAGAGGATGAAGAACGTACTTACATCACAAAGATCAAGACACTCCAAACTAAAGACAAGAGCGAATATGCTACCCTTCTGCATGGTGAAGTGATACGACTTGATCAAGTAGTTGAGATGATAGCTGTTGACTTAACTGGGTCGCGGATTGGTGCGGTCTTAGACAAATTAGAATACAACCAATGGGCCAACCACCTCATCATAAAAACACTTGAGGGTCAAGAAGTAAGTGAAGAAATAAAAAGTGCACTTTCTCATATCTTCAATGCGGCTGATATCTGGAATACAAGAATGGGCAGCCAAGGTTATGGCTACGGCATCAGGCAAGTGCATGATGTCGCAGATTGGGATACCATATCGCAGGCGATGTATCAATCTACTACTGCTGTGCTCAATAACCATAGTATAGACGATACAATCAATTATAAAAACTTAGCTGGAGAGACACATCAATCCAGTGTCAGAGACATCATACTTCACATTGTGAATCATGGTTCTTATCATCGTGGGCAGATTATACAGTTGCTGCAACAAGGTGGGTTGAAGACAGTGTCTACTGATTTTATAAATTATAGTCGGTTGAGGATGAATTAATAAGTAGAACAGCAATTAGCAACACCTCTATCGTGATTACCTATTGGTAAGATTTTACCAACTCAATCAACCTTTCATTCTTGGTAGACAAAGCTATAGATAAAGGAGTGTGATGCCCATAGTCTTCTTTTCGATTAGGATCTGATCCGCTCTTCAATAAGAATGCTGCAACTTCATAATGTTGCTGCTCTATACTTGCGATTAAAGCGGTTGTCATAAACTCTGGGTGTTGATGATTGGGATCTATACCCATTGCGATGTGGTACTTCACCAACTCTAAGTCTCCTTCTTGTGCGGATCTATAGAATTCTTTCCAATCTCCTGCAGCCATAATTCTGTTTACTAATTGAAATTGATTGGCAGAAAAAGGTTTTCTCCATTGTTGACTTCTAAAGTTTAAAGATCAACCGACTACCTTACTCATCCTCAAACACAACCACTCCCCTCTCTGTATCTTCTCATCCAACTGATAACCTACAGAGGTGTACTTGTCAAGCACAAGATTAAAGTCACTTTCTAAGATACCAGATAGCAATAACTCACCTCCAGACTTCTGTCTCGCATATACTTCATGCGCTGTAGTCAGTAGGACGTGGCGATTGATATTAGCAAGGATGATGTCGTATTGTACTGTCGTATCTGTCTGAGCAATCTCAGCCGTATCGCATGTTATGTTATTACAATTGTTCAGACTGACACATCTGATAGCGCATTCTGTAGCTACCTCATCATAGTCAAACGCAAATATGTGCTTCGCTCCTAACAGCTCCGCAAGGATGGCAAGGATAGCTGTACCCGTACCGTAATCCATCACTTCCTTGTCGGCGAAGTCAAGACGTTCCATCATCTGAATCATGGCATATGTCGTTTCATGATGCCCTGTACCAAATGCCATTTCTGGATCTATCGTGATACTGTGCTTTGTCTTGTTTTCAATATTGTGAAAAGTAGCTTTGACAGTACAGAAGTCATCTATGATGATGGCATCAAAGGAAGATTCCCATGACTTATTCCAGTTTTCATTTTGTCTTTCTTTTCTGGACAACTGGTCTGCTTCCAACCAAGTTGCCATCGTGCCCAATTGTGACTGAACATGGTCTATGAAGTTTTGGTCACTGTGATAGATGACTAAGCCACTTTCTAATACCTCAATTGCTTCTACCTCCAAAAGACCCAATATAGCCGAGGTTATATCTATGTGCTCTTCACTGAGGCCTGAGATATGCAATTCGTATACGAGTCCTTCTTTAATGCCCATGAACGATAGCGTATTGGTGAAAGGTAGTGCTAGCCGCAACTCCTAAATCCTTTTTTATAGGTATGGATGGATCAACACTTTGCAAACCCATCTTTATGATGGCCAGGTGATGTATGGCATGGTCGTATGCATACATGAGTTCTCTTCCAACTGTGGTCTTCACCTCTGGTCTACTCCCATCTTCTGATTTGAAATCTGCATAGACGCTAAGCACCTTAGACTCTACTAAGCCCTCTACGCTTGTTTTCAAATTAGAAAAGTGTTGGATAGAAACTTCCTTATTGGTTTCGATGACAGCGTCTCTTTCTCTTTGTGCATAGTCGATATGATCGTGCTCGCACTGGATCGCCAAACAATTGAAAAAGTCAAAGATATGTCTGAAGTGTCTGCCAATAGTTACCCCTTCGAAAATATCTATAGAAGTAGTATAAATATCATCCGATATAACATCAAGGGTATCAATGATCTCATCTATAAGTTGTAAAGCTCCTTGTTTGCATTTCATATTGATTGATATTGATATCGTGACACTTCCATGCCAACATTTGGCTTTAAGCTTAGTTATAGATCTCCCCTTTGGCAGCTATGATGGTATTCATGATCAGCGAAGTTACAGTCATCGGTCCGACACCTCCCGGCACCGGTGTGATATAAGATGCTTTCTCCGCTACACCTAAGAAGTCCACATCTCCCACTAAGCGATATCCACGCTTACGAGAGTCATCATCTACTCTATTGATCCCCACATCGATGATCACCGCACCTTCTTTAATCATATCTGCTGTGATATAATTAGCACGACCGATGGCTGCTATTACGATGTCAGCAGCTTGTATCTCAGCGGTCGCATTCTTTGTTCTACTATGAACGATCGTCACGGTGCAGTTGCCTGTCTTTCGCTTTTGTGCCATCAAGATGGACATAGGCATACCTACTATATTGCTTCTGCCTACGACTACACACTTCTTACCAGAGGTTTCGATGCCATACTCTTCTAACATGACAAGGATACCTTGTGGTGTTGCAGGTAGGTATGCAGGCAAGCCAAGCGTCATCCGTCCAAAGTTCATAGGATGAAAACCGTCTACATCTTTCTTCGGATCTATGGCCAAGTTTACTTTCTCAGCATCTATATGATCTGGTAGCGGTAGTTGGATGATAAAGCCATCTACGGATGGGTCTTCATTGAGATCTTGCACGATGGCTAACAACTCACCTTCAGTTATCGAGTCGTCTTTCTTGATCAAGGTTGACTCGAACCCTACGTCATCGCAGTATCGCACCTTGTTGCGGACATAGGACTGGCTTCCTGGATTATCACCGACTAAGACGGCGGCAAGATGTGGGACCTTCATACCACTGCTCTTCATGGCATCTACTTCTGCCTTGATTTTACTCTTCATCTTGGTAGCCAGGGCCTTACCATCTATTAATTGCATAATGACGCTTTGTATTGGTGCAAATATCTACTTTTACCATTGTTCAACTGTTCATATTTTACTTTTTCCTGATATTATTTATGCAGTTACTTGCTCGCTTTGTCCTGATCTTGTCTTTGACTGCTCTTCTTTCATGCAAGCAAGTGTCTACTCAAACGACAAATAGCAATCGGACAGATAGCAATCCCACACATAGTAAGCCGACTCATAACCAGCTGAACGTAGCCTTTGGCTCTTGCAACAAACATTGGGAAGAATCGCAACCCATATGGAAGCAAGTTGTCAAGAACGAAGCTGATTTATGGATCTGGTTGGGTGACATCATCTATGCGGATACTGATGATTTGTCTAAGATGAGAGACGATTATACTACTCAAAAGTCTCATGCAGATTACAACATCCTAATCGCCAATACAGACGTGATAGGCATATGGGACGATCATGACTATGGCACTAATGATGGTGGCAAGAATTATCGCCAGAAAGAAGAAAGTCGAGAATTACTTTTTGACTTTTTAGATGTGCCTCTTGACAGTCCTGATAGAAAACATAAGGGGGCTTATCAGACTTACACTTACGTAAATGATGACTTAGTTGCAAAAGTCATACTGCTAGACGTGAGATACTTCAGGGATGACAATGGCTCGGACGGAACCATACTTGGAGAAGAACAGTGGTCTTGGTTGGTTTCTAATTTAGAAAATAGCAAGGCCGATGTACATATCATCGGAGGGGGCATACAGTTTCTACCAGAAGAACACAAATATGAAAAGTGGGCCAACTTTCCGAAGGAAAAAAAGCGGCTCATTGACATCATCGACAAACTCGATGTTTCTAATCCAATCCTATTGAGTGGTGATCGCCACCTAGCTGAGATGTCACTTGTTCCGCTTGGAGAAAGCTCTAAACCTCTACTTGAGATCACCTCAAGTGGCCTAACTCACTCTTATAGAAAGTTCAAAAGTGAAAAGAACAGACATCGGATTGGGTCTGTTGTACCCACTAAAAACTTTGGATTATTGAAAATTGAAAAGAAGAATAACGAGGTCACTTTTATCGCAGAAATTAGAAACGATATGAATCAATTGCAATATTCAGTGAGTAGTGATGAGCTATCGACTCTATTAAAATTAAAGTAGGATGATGAAATGGGGATTTGCAGGATATGGTAGAATAGCAAGGAAGTTTGAAGAAGGCTTGAATCATATCGGACATGATATAGCAGCTATCGCTTCAAGATCAGGAGCCAGTGAAGTGACTGAAGGCATCACCGCCTATCACAACTATGACGACTTGATGAATGATTCTGAAGTAGATATCGTCTATGTCAGCACCACCCACAATACACACGCACAGCTTGCCATCGCAGCACTTGAAGCAGGTAAACATGTCTTATGTGAGAAGCCCATGGCTACGTCTGCCGAAGATGTAAAAAAGATGATTCAAGTTGCTAAAGCCAATAATCGCTTTCTCATGGAAGCCATCTGGTCAAGGTATCTACCGGGTTATCAAAAAGCAGTAGCTCTGGCTAAGGATGGTACCATTGGTGATGCCCTACAGATCAGCGCCAACTTTGGTTTTAAGATGAATCCCGATGCTCCCAAAGAAAGACTGCTGGATCCAAGTCTGGCGGCTGGGGCCATCTGGGATGTTGGGATCTACCCGATCAGTCTGGCGCAAGATGTATTTGCCGAAAGCCCATCCTCTATGCATGTAGATGCAGATCTTTCTAAGCTCAATGTCGAAGACCGATGCGCGATACAATTAGCTTATAGTGGTGATCGATATGCTCAACTCAGCTGTGCCATCAATCTCAATACGATCAACAATGCGATCATCACTGGTACCAAAGGTCATATCATTATGAAGGACTTCTGGATGTGCGAACACTTCACTGTAATCAATGAAGAAGGAGAGAAGATCCATCATCACCCGATGGCTTCAAACGGTCTCTGCCATGAGGCCATGGCTTGTCAAGAGCTTATAGCTGATGGCCAAGTCCAATCACCACTGATCAGTTGGGAGCACTCTATCCAGCTGGCCACGATCATGGATAAGGCGATAAAAATGGCTCGAGAATAAAATAGTGTGGTATCATTGCGGTCTAATTCAAGAGGTGATTGATACAACGGTAATCATTCTTAATAGGGAATCCGGTGAAAATCCGGAGCAGTCCCCGCTGCTGTAAGCTCCATAGAAAGTTTATTCTACCACGACCACTGTCTCAGTGAGATGGGAAGGTCAGAATAAAAGGAGTGAGCCAGAAGACCTGCCTATTGATATTTATCCTGTAGAGGAGATAGAAACTTACTTCGGAGGAAAGTTGGCTTCCATCAACATAGTGCATCATCGCACACAATTACACAATTACATGTTTTTAAAAATCTGGACCATTGCATTGGCCTTGGTGCCGATCGTCTTGATCAACGCCCAAGAGTCGACACCTACTGACTCACTGGGAGAAGAACTGATCATCACCCACTCGCGTATCCCTGTTTCGATAAAGTCGGGATATAAACCAGCTATCATCATCGATCAAGACATGATCAGCCGAGAGGCTACTGATGACTTAAGCACATTACTGGACCGTCAAGTAGGTCTCAACGTGGTCAGTGCCCTCAGCAATCCTGCAAAGGACAAGAGTATCTTCCTACAAGGAGCATCGGGTGAGTTTACCTTGATCTTGATCGATGGCATCCCGCTGACTGATCCAAGTGGTATTGGTGGGACATTTGATATCAGGAGCATCAGTCTCGCTCAGATCGAAAGAATCGAGATCCTCAAAGGAGGCCAATCGACGCTTTATGGTTCTGATGCCATTGCCGGTGTCATCAACCTCATCACCAAATCAGGCAAAAGTGACGCAATCAACGGGCAAATAAATGGCTCTATAGGCTCGTATTCGACCAAGAACTTGGGCGGGAGCTTGAATATCCCACTCTCAGAGGCATTTAAATTGAATATTGATGGCTCATATGCATCCTCTGATGGTGTATCAGAAGCGTTGGATGAGAAGAATGCTGGCTTCGATAAGGATGGTTTTGATAGAACTGCTTTATCGGCAAATGTAGACTGGACGATCAATGATCAACTCACCGTGAAGCCCTTCATCAGAATGTCGAGTTTTGACGGTGACTATGACGGGGGTGCCTTTACAGATGCGACAGATCAGTACAGCACAAGCTGGCTGCAGACTGGGCTTTTCGCCAAATATCAAGTGAATAAGTCCACGATCCATGCGACTTACTCATTCAATAAAACTGATAGAACATTTGATTCATCCTTCGGGATATCAGACTTCAATGGT
>CALIHL010000072.1 GCA_938022935.1 uncultured Saprospiraceae bacterium | reverse complement strand
AAGATAGCAGAGGAGAACAACTTGTCCGAGACGGCCTTCTTCGTAAGAGAAGGAGATGTCTATCACATACGATGGTTTACGCCTACAGTTGAAGTTGCACTTTGCGGACATGCTACTCTGGCGTCTGCTTATGTAATATTTCATGAGCTGGGTTTTGCCGATGACGTTATCAACCTAACTTGTAAGTCAGGCCCTATCTCAGTACAGAGAGATGGCGACTCAATGACTTTAGACTTTCCAACTGATCAATTAGAAAAACAGTCTGAGATTCCAGCTGCACTTTCAGATGGGCTTAATGCTGACATTGTAGAATTATATAAGGGTAGAGACGATTATATGTGTGTAGTGGGAACACAGGATCAAGTTGAAGCTTTGAAGCCTGACTTTGGATTATTAAAATCAGTGGGGATGAGAGGTGTCCTTGTGACTGCAGTTGGTAATAATGAATATGACTTTGTTAGTAGAGGTTTTTTCCCTCAATCAGGTATTGATGAAGATCCAGCAACAGGAAGTGCACATACTTCATTAACTCCTTATTGGGCCAAGAGACTTGGTAAAAATAAACTCATCGCCTGTCAACTTTCTAAGCGCAAAGGATACTTCCATTGCACTTATAAAGTTGACAGAATACTAATATCTGGCAGCGCTGATTTATACCTCAGAGGTAAGATTATGATCTAACCGCTGAGGCATAAAAAAGCTTATGCTTTAATTTTGAATGCCAAGACGCCACATTGATCTGCTCGGCGTGAACCTTCAAAAACGAACTCTTTAGATTTACGAAGTGCAAGCGAAGTGATAGAACTTCTAAATATTGTAGAGTTGTCTCTGTCAAACTTTGCTTCTGTTACCTTGCCGTTACCATCAACACATAAGTTGATGACCACTATGCCATCTTGATCAGAGAGCATAAAGATGCTTGGCTTAGAAGTCAGCTTTCTTGACCCTAGTCCTTCAGCAATTACGACATCAAGCTTACTATCGATTTCAATCGTTTGCGTGGAGTTCATGTTTACACGATCCTCAAGTTGATCTTGCTTGCTGCGCGTATCATTGTTATTATCGTTATAATCAGTTTCACGCTCTTCTTTTGCATCATTGACTATGTCCTCGAGCGACACAATACCATCATCATCCTTGTCTTCCATTTGTTCCTTCTGATCAGTCTGCTGGTCTTGCTTAGAAGCTTCATCTACTTTGCTACTTGCTGTGTCAGTATTTCTATTTGTATCTGGCATGCGACTGTCATGTTTTGGTCTGTAACCATTACATGATGAGCGCATTCTTCTTTGGGCTTTTGCATTGTCCAGGCCATCTGCCATGAAGTAACTCTCACAAGCTTCGTTACGATCGCCAAGGTGGAGTGATGCATCTCCTTTGATCAAGAACATATCACTATCATATGGATCTATCTCAAGTGCTGTATTTGCATAATTGAGGGCTGCTGCATCATTGCCTAGTTCTATTTCTGTTGCTGCCATAACCTTGATGACTGCTTTGTTGATCCCCACCATCTCGATGTATAAAAGAAGATCATTCTTAGTGCCCTTAAATGCTCCAAGTTCATACTTGGCCTTTGATCTCATGAAGAGGGCATCAGTATGATTTTCGTCCTCTCTTAGGATGCGATTGTACATGCGTACGGCCTCGTCATATCTGCCAGAATCAAAAAGCACATTGGCTTTCATATACATGACTGAGTTATCGTTTTCGAGCCCTTGTGCAGTAGCGCTGGAAAAACTAAAAAGAACTATTGCCAATAGTAGAAGTATCTTGTTCATAAGTTGATCTTTAGATCGTGCTAATTAATAAGTCGGTTAATTTGTCTTGTTCGTTTCAATTATGACGAAAAAGATGAAGATTTGTATCGAACTTTGAGCATAAATATAAGTTAAGAACATGAAGTGATTTAAGAATTGGAGCTGATTGTCGAGAATAATGACTCGATATCGAGCTTCTACAGTTCCATAATTACGATCAGATAGTCTATATCATATGAAAGAAACATACCTCGTATCAGCACTTAGAACACCGATGGGAAGCTTTGGTGGAGTGCTTAGTTCTCTCACAGCAGTAGAGCTGGGATCAGCTGCCATTAAGGCTGTTATGGAGCAGTCTGGCATACCTGCAGACCAAGTTGATGAAGTCTTTATGGGTAATGTCTGTCAAGCCAATCTCGGTCAAGCACCAGCAAGACAAGCTGCTATAGGAGCGGGCTTAACCAACAGTGTGCCTTGTACGACAGTTAACAAAGTCTGCTCTTCAGGGATGAAGTCGATCATGTTTGGAGCTCAATCTATTCAGTTGGGTCAAGCTGATCTCATCATTGCTGGTGGTATGGAAAGCATGAGCAACATACCTTACTATATGCCTAAGTTACGCTGGGGCGCGAAATATGGCCATCAGCAAATGATTGATGGATTGCAAAAAGATGGACTGACAGATGCATATGATCAAGTCGCTATGGGTAACTGTGGTGACATGACGGCTAAAGAATACAACATCAGCCGTGAGGCTCAAGACGAATATGCGATCAGTTCTTATAAAAGAGCAGCAGCTGCTACAGAAAGTGGTCAGTTTAAGAATGAGATCATCCCTATCTCAATACCGCAAAGAAAAGGGGATCCAATCATTGTCAATGAAGATGAAGAGTATAAGAAGGTGCGCTTTGATAAGATACCTGCCTTACGCCCAGCCTTTAATAAAGAAGGCACGGTAACAGCAGCTAATGCCTCAACACTGAACGATGGGGCCTCTGCTGTTCTACTGGCGAGTAAAGAAGCAGTTGAGAAGTACGGCTTACAACCGATGGCTAAGATCCTGTCTTATGCTGATGCAGCTCATGAACCTATGTGGTTTACAACCGCGCCGACCAAGGCGGCACCAAAGGCATTGAAGAGAGCAGGTTTGCAGATGTCTGATATGGACTTCTTTGAGGTTAACGAGGCCTTTTCTGTTGTGCCTATGGCATTTGCACAAGAGTGCAACCTTTCTCATGACAAGATGAATGTTAATGGAGGAGCAGTGTCATTGGGACATCCCCTAGGTTGTTCTGGAGCAAGAATCACAACAACACTGGCGCACATCCTTGCTAATCGTGACGCAACATTAGGTTGTGCTACACTTTGTAATGGCGGCGGTGGAGCAAGTGCTATCATTATCGAAAGAGTATAATCAAGACAGATGAATTTTCTAAAATCTATAGTCTTAAGCACATGTCTATTATTGGGCTGGAGCCAAATGGGTCAAAGCCAAAAGATCCTGACTATAGAATCAGAAAGTAGTATCCCCCAATCATCAGGACAGTTGTTACTGTTGACCTTTGGGATCAACGTTACCTTAGAAAGTGGAGTAGATGTCTATCGGGTAACTTATGAAGCTACAGGATCTGATATGATGCCTGATACAGCTTCTGGGCTCTTGATGTTACCTGATGATATTGGTGGGCCTTTACCTTTATTAGTTTATCAACATGGTACTACCAAAGGAAGAGATGACGTGCCATCTAATTTAGAAGGAGGCTTTCAGTTGGCCTCCATATTCGCAGGAAAAGGTATGGCAGTTCTTGCCCCCGATTATCTTGGTATGGGAACCTCAAGGGGCTTTCATCCTTATGTACATGCTGAGACAGAAGCCACAGCAGCTTTGGATATGATGGAGGCTTGTTTAACATGGATGGGAGAGAATGATATAAGTTGGAACGAACAAGTCTTTATAACAGGATATTCGCAAGGCGGTCATGCCGCGATGGCACTTCACAAACATATAGAGGAGGTGATACCAGATAAATATGATGTGGCAGCTTCATTGCCGATGAGTGGTCCTTATAGTATATCAGGAGTGATGAAAAGCTTGGCATTTACGGACGAGCCTTACAACTTCCCAGCTTACCTGGTTTATAGTATGCGAGGGATAAAAGAGATCAACCCTTCTCTTTACGATGATGAATCACAAATATTTAAAGCACCATTTCTGCCAGTTATAGAACCCTTGCTTACTACTGGCAATGGAGTGTTCGTGATGAATCAAGATATTGTACAAACTCTATTAACAGAGTATGGATCATCAGTGCCAAAGCAAATCTTTAGAGATTCAGTGCTTAATCTTTTAGAAAATGAAGACGATCATCCATTCAATGTTGCGCTAAGGGAGAGTGATGTTTATGACTGGGCTCCAGAAGCACCGGTGCTGATGCTTTATTGTCCTAATGATGATCAAGTACCTTTTAGAAACAGTATAATCGCTGACTCTGTGATGAACCTAAGAGGCGCTGTGGATACAAAATCAATGGATGTCTCAGAGGGAAGGGATTTGGACCACGGCGGTTGCATTACCCCGGCACTTAATGTTGGGATACCTTGGCTCCTTAGTTTTATAGATACTACTACACCAACTATAACTGTATTAGAAAATGAGCATACGCTCATCTATCCAAACCCTACCAGTGGTCGCGTCTTTATAGATGGAACAGATGATGTTCAACTTGTTGAAGTGTACGATATAAGTGGCAAACGAGTAATTAGTCAAGTTGTTAACAACTCTTCTGTTGAACTCGACCTTCAAGCTTTATCCGATGGGATGTATCTGACTCACCTTTACACTGCAGATGGTGTAATCGTTGAGAAGTTGATGATCCAATAATTAGAAAATCACTTCATTCAATTAAGAAGACCAATCAAGATAGTTAGTACTATGAAAAAGCATTATCTACGATCTCTGCTTGTTGCTTCTCATGTACTTTTTTGAATCCTGTAGCCGGTGATGCTTTCACATCTCGCGATATAACATCGATCGAAGCGTCTCTCCAGAAGCTGTTTAGATATTGCCAAGCACCC
>CALIHL010000071.1 GCA_938022935.1 uncultured Saprospiraceae bacterium | reverse complement strand
CTCATAGCTCTCTACAGCGTATTCGCGATATGCAGTGGTGAATATGACTGCAGGCGGATGCTTCATTGTTCTGAGTAGTTCGATACCAGTAAGGACAGGCATCTGGATATCCAAGAAGATGAGATCAAACTCTCGTTCTTTTAATAGCTGAAGAGCATCTATGGCCGTCTGAGCAGTGGCCGCAGTAGTGAGTGTGCTGAGCTGGGCTACATGTGATTCTATCAGTTGGATCGCCAAGGGTTCATCATCTACTATCAAGCAGCGGTAGGCTTTCTTTGTAAGTGGTGCGCTCATAGTCTTGTGATCACTTTTATGATGGTTTCGTCAGTCTCGTCTAAGATATCATACTTTGTCTCTTCGTCAAAGTGTGTATTGATTACTTCGTCCAGTTGATCAAAAGTGGGCCTTTGATCTTTGGGATGTGATATGGTGATCTGCAAGATCAGGCTATCTTTTTGTTCATATTGTTCTTGGATGATCAGTGTCTGCCACTTAGTAGTTATAGATGGGAGTTGCTTTCTTACTTCGCTGTGGATGTAGCTCACTACCTTTTGTAGAGAGAGTACTCGGATCTTACTGATGCTTGGCGCTACGACTTTTTCTAAGGGCTCTTGTTGTACAGCTGGATAAACTTGAGAGAGTAGCTGGAGATAGTTTTCTAATTGTGTGATCTCCGCTGTAACCGTATGGTGTGTTGACCTGGTTTTATAAAGTACGCCATCGAGTACTTCAGAGAGATTGGCAATGACCTGCGGTGTGTCTGCACTTTTGTTGCTGCTCTTTTTTATGATGGTGTCTAAGGTGTCTAAGATAAGGTGTGGTTGTATCTGTCCTACGACGGAGTTGTATTGCACTTGAGCTACTTCTGTTTCGAGTTGTTCAATGCGGCTCTTTGATGCCCAGTAGTCTTTGACATATTTTATAATCGCAGTGATAAATACTACAATGTATATATCTACGGTATTTCTAAATAGAAACTCTCCACTTTTCAATATCTCAACAACCGTGTGCGGCTTATGCCAACTGATCAGTTTAGTGCCGATGCCAAAGTCATAGTTGAAGTGCGCAGCGAGATTCAATATGTAAGTAAATCCGAGTATAGAAATTGCAAAAAGAAAATATCTCTTCTTAAACAACCAAGGTAGCTGCACATACAAAAAAAGATAAGTCGCTATGATCTGAACTGGGAAGTCCACCATGATCACAAAGAAGGATACGAGCAGAGGCTGACCATAACCCAGTCCGTAGAGCGCCATAAAGACAAAAGCTGCTATCCAGTACAACACATGAGCCAGTCGCCGATGCGTTAGTAGATAGTTGAGATATGTAGTCAGCGTCTCCATTAACTTGGCAATGTTTTCTTTAATGAACCATTAATCTTGAAGTTGGCAGGGATGGCCTCTTCTATACTGAGTTGCACTTTATAACTTTCACCCTCATGAGTGGTTTTATAACTATGTCGATCTGGATATAGTATGGCCAGTTGCCGCTTGATATTGGATACGCCGATGCCTTGCGCATATCCAGAAGAGTCATCTGTTTTTTCTTTGACAACAGAGTTTTCTACAGAGAAGTCAAGCCGTTTATCATTGGTTCTGAGCTGGACTTGTATGTAAGGTTGCCCTGGATCTTTGCTTGCTCCATGTTTGAAGGCATTTTCTACAAGAGAGAGCAGGACAAAGGGTACTACTTTATATTCTTCATTTTCCAGACGGATATCCTCTTTATAATTAAGCCTTTTGCCATAACGCAGTTTTTCTAAAGAAACATAGGTGTGTACCAAGTCTAGTTCTTCGGACAGTGGGATCAGTGCATTCTCTGATTTGTCCAGCATATAACGCAAGAGCTTCTTCAGTCCCATAGCTACATCAACTGTCATGTCTGATCCTTGGAGAGATAAGGTGTATAGATTGTTGAGTGTGTTGAAGAGGAAGTGTGGGTGCAACTGTGCCTTTAGAAAGCTGAGTTCTGATTGCGCGCGTTGTGCTTCTAAGTGTGCGAGTGCTCTTTGTTGGTTGAAGTGGGTATAGATCAAGACGATGATGATCGTCAGTACAGGAGTCATGTATACCCAGATCACATACTGCCCAAGAAGCGCGTCTTGTTGGGTCAATATCTCTATCAGTCCTTCTTGAGGGTCGTCATATCCTATCATGGGCTCATAGAAGTAAATCTTCATGATCCGTGCTAACACAGCCGTTACATAAGTCAACACTATGAGCCCAATCGCAGACAGCACGTATCGCTTATTGAAGAACCATGGCAGTAGGATGTATAAGAACACATAGGTCACGATCATCTGTGATGGCAGATAGCCCATCTTGTTGATAAAGGGTTCCCAGATCTCACCTTCTGTCAGATAAGAAAGTAAAGGCCAGAACAAAATGATCAAGATCCAGTAGACTACATGGACTTGCCACTTAAAGCTAAGTGTGCCATCCAAACTCATATGTCTGTAGTTGTTATCGATCATTGATCTACGGTGATTTTCGCACCTCCAAGGTACTTAACAATGAGCTTTTATTGGCTAAGAACAGCTCAAGTAGTGGTTGCTGATGACGAATGATCATTTTCGACAGGTTAAAAATCACACCAAGGGAAGTGGATCGCTTTATCAGCAGTTGACCCGTATCCATCAAGTATAGATTGGCTTACATCAGTAGTCTTAATAAGCAGGGTATTTATACTCCATATTTGAGTTATCAACGCAATCACAATTAAAAAGTACAACAATGAAACAGATTACAATTATTGCTTTCTTTCTACTCATCACCACTTTCGTAAATGCTCAAGCACCAGCTAAAAAGCAAAATTATCAAGTTAGCCTTGATGCTCAAAACTCGATCAACATGGCACATCCTTATATAGACCTTTTTTCTTCTAAGGATGACTTGTACATCGCTTGGCTTTATGCGACCAACAAGAAGAACATGAAGAATACACCTAAGTATGCCAATCCTGCAGTCATCGTCGATGACAATGATGGCAACAACTCGCTCATCTTCACTTTAGAAAATGAAAACGGTATCAGATATGATACACTTAGAAACTCTGTACACGAAGTATTTGAATCAAGGAGTCAGTCTCTATTGAACAAGATAAGAGGCTTATCTAAGATCTTTGGAAATGATGGAGGTTGGTCTATGATCGGTAAGAAAAAATACAGCTATCGTGACACTGATATGTTTGACTTCCAAGACCTGCAAGGCAGTCTGCCAGAAGGATCTATGATGTGGTTAGAAGATAAGAATTGGGGATTGAAGTTTGGCGTCAAGGTAGCAGATGTCAAGTCTCAAGTGAAAATCACGATCACCAATGAGGCTGGTAACAAAGTCTCAACAGTTGTAGACAAAGAACTAAGACGCGGTTGGAACAACTTTAAGTGGAAGAGAAAGAAACTCCCACATGGTGTTTACAATATCAGCGTAACAGTCGACGGCCACACGATGACCCAAAACTTCGAGTGCTAATTATAAAGTGCTCATGTCATAAATATCAAAACCGGAAAAATGAAAAATCTCATAATTGCTTTCCTCGTTTTGCAAACGACAATATGTTCAGGGCAAATAAAGAATATCGACAGCCTGGAGCTGATCCAGATCATCAATAGCAAGATTGATACTTTCATCGGAGATTATAAAGTACCAGGCGCTATTATCTCATTAGTCAAAGATGGGAAACCATTTTATACCAAAGGCATCGGCTACGAGAACCTTGATACAAAGAAGGAAGTGGATCCGCTGCGTTCACAATTTAGAGTAGCTTCTATCACTAAGACGTTTACGGCCATCGGCATCATGCAATTAGTCGAGCAAGGCAAGTTAGACTTGCATGCGGATATCAGAACCTACCTGCCTGCAGATGTATACCATTGGGATGCACCACATTCATTTACGATACATCACTTGCTAACGCATACTGCGGGATTAGAACATTCTGAATATCGAGTGAGCCAAGAAGCTATCGACGCTAAAAGTTTGGATGTGTTCGTGCAGACGGCCATCAGCAATCAGATCCACGAACCGGGGGAATTGTTTTCATATTCTAATAAAGGCTATGGCATCCTGGGATTACTGATTGAAAAGACATCTGGCATCAAGTACGAAGATTATATCGTACAGAACATCCTAAAGCCGATGGGCATGCATCACTCGACTGTGTATCAGCACACATATGAGCACCCGATCGCTCACCCAGTACAATCATACAGGTGGGATGGCAATGAGTACATCCCTCGTCAGCGATTGTTTTTAGTCAACCCTGCAGCCAGTAATCTCAATACTACGGGGGTAGACATGGCTTCATTCATGACAGCGATGATGGATAGCGCACAAGTCGATGGTCAGTCGATTATAACTAAGGCTTCTTTTGAGTTGATGACACAACGTCATTATGCGCCACCTATAGATTTTGAAGCGATGGCTTATGGTATGATGATAGAAGACAACAAAGGTTACGCTGGTTATAATCATGGCGGTGGGATTGATGGATTTGGGTCGTACTATATCTTTTATCCAGAGTTGGATCTTGGACTGTTTATGTCAGAGAGTGGAGGCCAGGAGAACGCTTCCTTTGCATTTCGAGTGATCTATGGTATACTGGATGAGCTAATTGAAAAGAAGGAGCAGCCGGAAGAATTAGCCGTCCCGTTAGATGTCGCTATCAGTCAGGCTGAAATGTATGCCGGCTCCTACCAGCAAGCAACCGTAACCAAGTCTACTTTCGAAAGAGGTCAGATGTTATTTGGTATCAACGAGCAAGTAATCAAGCATGTCGGCGAGGGTCAGATCACTTATAGAGGTAATGTCTACAAGCCTCTTGACAACAACACCTACCAACAAGTAGATGGTACACGCAAGATTGGTTTTGAATCAGGTGGATCTGGAGAACCGGTGTACCTCTCGGAACGATTGTTCTGGACATTAGAAAAGATCAACTGGTTTCAATCAGCTAATACACTTCGCATCACCTTAGGGTGTTCGTTGCTTATGTTATTGATCGGTTTAGTGATCCGCCCATTGATTCTGTTCAAGAAGAACGAGCGACCGATCCAATGGAAGTCCATGATGACAGTCATCGCGGCAAGTCTTGTGTTTGGATTTGGATTGCTGTTATGTGGTTACGCTTTTGAGATAGAACTGACAAGAGGGACGCCGATGATTTATAAAGTTGGAGTTTTGTTGACAACCGTGGGCGCCATCTTATTCGCTCTATATCCAGTATCACTAATTAGAAAGTGGAAGAGCTTACAGAAAGCCGATCTGCCATGGGTGATCTTCAATGTTGTTGGCTTGCTGTTGTTGGTTGTTTGTTATTGGAGGGTTAATCTGATAGGGTTTAATTATTATTAGGCGATGTCTTTGCGCAGCTTTTTATAATGACTATACGTATATTTAGTAACGAAAAATCTACTCATGAAACATCTCATCTACGCGATTCTTATCACTTGCCTTAGCTTCGCGAGTTGTTCTGACGAAGATAGCGAGCCAATCGCTGGAGAAGATCTTCCTGTTATTGCACTAGTCAACTGGACGGGCCATTGGGATGCACTCTGCTCCCCCGGAGAAAAATTGATCTTTAGTATAACGCATGATGAAAAAACCCAACGCTTTGAGATAGAAGCTGATTCTGGAGCTCCATTCAATGCAGATCTTAAAGAGGGTGACCTTATAAACATTATAGTCCAAGATGCCGATGGCAATGTCTTACACAGCCGTACTAAGAACTTCGAACCTTCTAACCCAGAGCGACCAGCAAAAGGTTTAGATATGACGCCGGTTATAACCATCTGTCAGATTGACCGCTTAGATGTTGAAGGATTCTAATTATAGCTTGAGAATAGAATCGAGTTACTGAATATTATGTACTAAGTTAACTCTTCAAATATTTGGCGACAGCTTCAGCTTTACTCTTGACATGTAGTGTAAGATATATACGCTTGATGTGCGTCTTAACTGTAGAGACACTAACGCTCATCTTTTCAGCGAGTGCATTGTAACTTAGACCATCTACCAGACCTTCTATCACTTCTACTTGCTTGGGTGTCAACTGAGAAGATTGCTTCTTTGGGATGGCACCTTTGGTCATGAAGAGTGTCAGCTTGCGAGCGATGGCTGGAGACATATATGATCCACCAGCCTGTACTAATCGGATGGTCTCTATGATTTGTTCTAAAGGTGTCTTTTTAGAAAGGTAAGAGCAGGCACCAGAACGGAGCGCTTCTATGATTTTTTCTTCTTCATCATAGGTGGTAAGCATGATGATATCCAGATCAGGTTTTTGCTCTTTGATCAGTGAGATGCCTTCGAGACCAGTCATGCCTGGGAGGCCTATGTCGAGTAGGAGGATGTCAGAAGTATCCTGACCTTTGTGAAGGTGACGGATGTATTCTTCTACTGAGCCACATGATATATGAACCTGTAGATCATCAAAGAAACCCAGATAGGTGAGTAGGTTTTTCTTGATGGTTTCATCGTCTTCTATGATGGACACTTGGATCATGCTGTGACAGTTTGAATCAAAGATAAAACATAGATCGTTAAGACCTTGTCCCCCAAATGGGGGACAAGGTCTGCTGATTTAGCCCATTTTGTCCCCCATTTGGGGGACAAGAATTGTCAAATCGGCTCTTTATCTTTGGATAGTCACTTATATCTATAACACTACACATCAATCTTATGATCACATCGACATTAGGGTATCCAAGAACCGAGCAGCGATCTGCTTATACAGTAAAACGCCCGCTCATCACTCCGCGTGAAGTAGAAGTCCTCAACTTGATCGCATACGAATACTCCTCTAAAGAGATCGCAGCTAAATTATTTATCAGCTATGAGACAGTCAATAGTCATCGTAGAAATATCATCTCAAAACTGGGTGTAAAGAATACTGCGGGTATGGTCAGGGTAGGATTTGAGCTCGGACTCATCAGAGCTCCTCATCTTTTAGTGACGAGAACAGCATAATGGTTTT
>CALIHL010000070.1 GCA_938022935.1 uncultured Saprospiraceae bacterium | reverse complement strand
TTTGGAGATCTTTCTAATCAGAGTATCGTCGCCATAGGAAGACATGCGTCACATGAGCCACTTCAAGATGTAGTGACTCCGGCACTTACAAAAATTACGGAGACTTATGATGAGTTTAGTTCTAATTGGTTTACAGCTGCTACTTCATTAATTAGAAACGATCTGGGCTTTGATAGAACAGAAGAAGAACTGAGAACTGAGTTGTCAGGGATCACCTTTCCTAAAAATTTTCATTTTGAAGATGGGAAGATACAGATCGCTACTTCATTAGATTATAGTGAAGCCATATCGCTTTATCAAAGTGCACTGGAAGTGAGGGCGCAGTTTTTTAGAATGTTAGAAAGCGAAGCGCCAGTAGCCAATGATGATAATGACACCTTGTATATAAAGATCTATGCAGATCGAGAGAGTTATAGAGATTATAATGATCTTTTGTTTGGGGTGAACTATCCTAACTCAGGTGGAGTCTATATAGAGTCATTCAGCACGTTTTATACCTATGATCGGACAGAAGAGGAGAGTGCTTATAGTCTTGAAGAGCTTTTTAGACATGAGTACACGCACTACTTGCAAGGGCGATATATAATCCCTGGTGGATGGGGGCAAAGTCCATTCTATGACAACAGTAGGTTGGTCTGGTTTGAAGAAGGGATGGCCCAATTCTTCGCTGCGGCCACAAGAACACAAGGCGTGAAGGCGCTGCAGTTAATCAAAAATACAATCGTCAACGACAGCTCTAAGGATGGACTAAACAAAGTCTTGTCATCCAGTTATAGCACTGGCGATCCTGATGCTTACTATATTTATGGCGCTATGTTGTGGACTTATTGGTACGAGACAGACCGTGGTCGACTACAAGAGATGCTGCAGTTGATAAAAGATGAAGACTTGACTTCATTTGACGATATAGTAAACTATTACAAGAGTAATGCTGAGGAACAAACGAAGTTCTTTGCATTTATAGATTCTCTGGTGGCGGCAGAGAGCCCTTGGATCGTCCAGGAGACATTCAGAGTCCTTCCGGAAAATATTACCTTCAATAAACTTGAAGATTTAAAGGAAGAAGTAGAAACTATGCTTCCCAACTTAGATGTGGAAAATTGTATAATCGAGGCGGCAGAAGATCCAAGACAATTTAGAATATCAGGTAATGTCTTAGTGGGACAACCTAATGTAAGTAATGCATCATCAGCACTTCAGCTAAACGAATCGCTTGATCAGATTTTAGATCAATTATCAACTTCTGCATCTAACAACTTTCAGTATACAACGGCCTTCTATGATGATCCCAATACTGGATCAGGCACTTCAACTGCATCTGCAAAGTTCCATATTTATGGGCCTATCAATGATGACATTTGCGAACCAGTACCGACAGAAGACTTTACATCCGAATCCTTAAACAATCGTGTTAGGCTTCATGTGCCTGAGTATGTAGAATATCAACATCAATTTAGATATAGATTAGTAGGTAGTAATCAGTGGTTTGAGATATTGGCTAACGCGGTAAGCCCAGATATCATATTCAATATTATGCCTGATATGACATATGAGTTTCAGATGAGACAAGAGTGTTCACCAGGTGTTTGGTCAGAATATTCGGAGAGCAAGAACTTTATGTTGTGCCCAGAGGATCGGACGCTCGCTGGTGTTGTTAGTATGGATGAAGCATATAGGGCTGCACATACCTTGTCCTCTTCTCAGAGCATATCCAACGGCGCTAGCGTCATATACGAAGCATCAGAAGTGATAGAGTTCTCTACCAGTTTTACAATTGAGCAAGGTGGTTCACTTGAAGTAAATATAGAGAACTGCCAAGACCCTAATTAGAATACTTAACCCTTCACCTTCATATAGGGATGTATCCAACCTTTTCTATAATCTCTTTTTAATAGTTGAGTCGCTTCTTTATCATTTGTGACAACATGAAGTTGTTCATCATAAGAAAGTGGTCTGCCGAGTGACATAGAAAGATTGGCCATGATGCAGCTTGCTGTTGAGATGTGGCCTTGAGATATATCTGCAACCGGCTTTGACTTTGTCTCTATAGCGTGTAGTAATCCCATCATATGGTTCCTCGTAGCAGCTGCTACATGTAGCTCGATATCCTTCTCGATGATATCTTCTGGAAACTTTTCCTTCTCAAAAAGCACATCTTTAGAAGCTACTACCTTACCGTCGTTTGAGATAAATTCATATTTGTTGACACTTCCCTTTAGCACACCGTGCTCTCCATAGATGAAGAATCCCCATGGATATTCTGGATCAACAGGAGCGCCCCAAGAGCGATGTTGCCAAGTGCAGTTTAAGTCATTATGGCTGAATACTGCAGTCTGTGTATCTGCGGTGTTGGCCTTACTTTCCTTCTGGACATAGATGCCACCAGTAGAGTACACTTGATCTGGCCAGCCGAGATCTAACATCCACCTTACGGTATCATACATATGAACACACATGTCTCCCATGATGCCATTACTGTACTCCATTAGTGCTCGCCACCATCCTCGATGTGGCCATCCATCATATGGTCGATAAGGCGCGGGACCAACGTAGTTTTCATAATCAAGATGGTCAGGGATGGCTTGTATTTGTGGTTGCTTATTGGCCCGCATATGATAATAGCAGCACATCTCTACATGAGAGATCTTTCCTAATAGGTCTGCTTCAATGACATTCTGTTTGGCATCGATCAGATGATGTGTACTTCGTCGTTGAGTACCGATCTGGACAACTCGGTTGTACTTTTTTGCTGCTGCACGTATAGCTTCTCCTTCGAGGACGTCCACGCTGATTGGCTTCTGCAAGTATAGATGAGCTCCAGCTTTCATAGCATCGATGGCTTGTAGCGCATGCCAATGATCAGGAGATCCGATGATCACCAGTTCTGGTTGCTGTTGTCTTAA
>CALIHL010000069.1 GCA_938022935.1 uncultured Saprospiraceae bacterium | reverse complement strand
AGTTAGACTTGAATAGTCCAACAGATATATACTACGAACACTAATAAACTATGGGCGTACAAGATCATTTATCTTTTGAAAATAAAGTTGTCCTTGTAACGGGTGGCTCTCGAGGGATATGTCTGGAGGTATCTAAGGCATTTGCGAAAGCGAAAGCCAAAGTAATCATCGTCTATCGAGCCAATGACATCAAGGCACAAGAAGCCTTAGAGTCCTTGCCAGGATCCAACCACCTGACCGTACAATGCGACGTCAGTGATGCCGGCCAAGTGTCGATGCTCTTCGATCAAGTGAAAGCTACATACGGCCAGATCGATATAGTGGTCAACAATGCAGGCATGGGATACCACCACCCTGTTGATAAAAGTTCATACGAGGATTGGCAACAAGGTTGGAACACCATCTTAGGCACCAATCTAATAGGTCCATCTAATGTCTGCTACCAAGCGGCGCAGATCATGATCCGACAAGGAAACGGAAAAATCATCAATGTATCATCAAGAGGCGCCTTCAGAGGAGAGCCCGAGCAACCAGCGTATGGTGCTAGTAAAGCTGGCCTCAACTCACTCACGCAATCTCTTGCTCAACGATTGGCTCCTTATGGGATATTCGTAGGTGCCGTAGCTCCAGGATTCGTTGAGACGGAGATGGCTCATGATCGCCTTCAAGGGATACCAGGGGCCAATATCAAGGCGCAAAGTCCGATGAACCGTGTCGCTCAACCGGCTGAAGTAGCCCAGAGTGTCTTGCTTATGGCAGCGGCAAATGATTGGATGACCGGTGGTATCTGGGATATCAATGGGGCGTCTTATTTGAGGACTTAGGGGGCAAAATATTAGGTTATCTTGAGCGTCCTTGCTTAACTAGAGAGGGACTTAAATTTTGTACCAGTTAATCAATTCAAGGTTTCAAAACCCAAAATTCTGAGCATATTCCGAAAAAAAGGCCCTTCTCTTGTAAGAGAAGGGTTTGGGATGAGTTGTAACAAAATCACTCTTCCAGCCTCAGTAAAATCAGAAAACAAAATCTGTAATTCGCTCAGCTTACATCAACTCACCCTAGATCCCTCTCTACCGTCTGTATACAGATATACCAACTGGCAGACAGGTATAACCAGAGAGGGACGGAAATTTTTTACTTATCAATCAATTCAAGGTTTCGAACTCCAAAATTCTGAGCTCACTCCGAAACAAGGCCCTTCTCTTGTAAGCTTGTAAGAGAAGGGTTTGGGATGAGTTGCAACAAAATACTCACTTCTGTGTCTCGAACGCAGTTTTTCACCCGTTAGGGTGATTGTGGGGATTATATAGGGTAGTCATCTTTGTGGTATCGTACAATACTAACATCTATCTAAGACATAACTATGAAAGAGATTACCAAACGCGAAAGAGAAGTCCTCCACTTGATTGCTTATGAGCACTCATCCAAAGAGATAGCCAGCAGATTATACGTGAGCTATGAAACCATCATATCACACCGCAAAAACATCATGCGTAAGCTAGAGGTAAAAAATGTAGCGGGTATGGTCAGAGCAGGGTTCGAATACGGATTGTTTCGTACAGCAATAGTATTTTTTGTGCTCGTTGGTTCTATACATCAACCCTATGCTCAATCTATAGGCCTTCAAGTAGATACTGCTCACAATGTGATCTTTGGACAAAGTTTGCAAGGTCCAGGATCTAAAGTGATGTGGATACCTCGTAAATCTGCCTTGAGAGCGGGTAAAGCCATTGGATCCGAATGGGATATAGATAGTATAGGACTAAGTTCTACTGCATTTGGTGTTGAAAACAAAGCCATTGGCACGCGGAGTATGGTATGGGGACGTAACAATCAGGTATTTGAAAATAGCGCTACTGCATGGGGAGAAGACAATATTGCTAGTGAGACCTTAGCGACAGTTTGGGGAGAAAACAACATAGCTTCTGATGGTAGTGCTACGGCTTGGGGAGATAATTCGACGGCATCGGGATTTGGAAGTACTGTGTGGGGTAATGGCTCTATAGCATCTGCAACACGCGCTACCGCCTGGGGTGAAGATAATATCGCATCTGGTCGTAAGAGCACATCTTGGGGCAGAGATAATACAGCATCCGGACGTCTGAGCACCACTTGGGGCACTGACAACATTGCCCAAAGTTTCGCTGAAACTATAATCGGAAGGTATGCAGATACGCTAACTCATGCCAATCAAAATATTTGGGAAAGTGACGATCAACTGTTTGTTATAGGTAACGGGACGTCAAGTTCTAATAGAAACAATGCTTTAACAGTTTTGAAAAATGGGAATACTGCAGTATCAGGCTTTACAAAATTCGGCACAACTCCTCCTTCCGGCACAACCGCTCCATCAATTAAAATTATAGAATTCGTGCATACCCAACAAGGACCTCAAACTGCTGAACTTGTCGCCTTTCCTGCAGGAATCTCAGGATCCAAAATTCTAGATATCAAAACTGTCGCTAAAGTCGGCGCTTTATACACTCAGCCTAACACTGATTTCACATATGAATTTCAAATCGTTTGGAGCGAAAGTGATATAACGATATACCCAATTAGCAACACACCCGGAGATGCAACCTACACTTTCACCATCATGTACAAAGAATAGTTGAATTCCAATGGATGATTATCCAGAGCGGGTTAAACTATACTTGACCTGAAAACATCAGAGCACAAAAGAAATCACTGCATCAACCTCACTCCAGATCTAATGAAATTAGAAATATTTATCAGTCATCACAACTCTAACATCATGCAAATCATCAAACATAAATTAGAACAAACACACCTCATCATCAAGCTTGTAGCCCGGCATGAGTTGAAGGTAAAGTCTGCTTTGAGATTACTATGTATATTTTCTACATGCCTTCTTCTTACAACCTTAACAAGTCAAGCACAGCATACCAACTCAGCTCTTCCCCACTCTATTAACTCAGATGGAAGCGCACCCAATGCTTCTGCGATGCTACAAGTGCAAAGCACTGATAAAGGCATCCTCATTCCCAGCATGACCACAGCTCAAAGAACCGCTATTGCTAATCCCGCGGATGGATTACTGGTCTATGATACTATAACAAAGTCCTTCTGGTTTTATAAAAGCACGACTTGGACAGAGCTAGCAACAGGCGGAAGTGGATCTGTGAGCTGGAGTGACATCACTGGCATACCGCAAGGGCTAAGCGATGGAGATGACACCTCAAGATGGACGCCTACAACAAATGGCATCATCTATGGAGATCATGTGGGCATCGGAGTAACAGAAGCCATCACGGGCCTGCATGTTGGTGCTGGAGAAGATGTTTTATTTGGAGCAAGCACTTCAGGTGCGGGTTCGAAGATGATGTGGATACCTAGCAAGTCAGCCTTTAGAGCTGGAGATGTTTTTGATGTAAACTGGGACCTTGACAGTATAGGAAGTGAGAGTATGTCTTGGGGCGACGGAGCCAAGGCAAAAGGTACACGGTCCACAGCATGGGGAGCAAGCTCTAACATGGCCTCTGGACAGTTATCATCTGTCTGGGGCGAGGCCAATAGTGCCACTGCATATGGATCAACTGCTTTTGGAGGTGTCAATAGCGCTGAAGGAACTTGGTCTACAGCAACTGGGCGAGGAACAAGCGCCATAGGTAAAAGCTCTTTCACCTTAGGTGAGTTTAATAGAGCGGAAAGTCTAAGCGAAGTAGTATTAGGAACCAATGCAGTTCCCTCAGGAGGTGATCCTTCTAATTGGGTTTTAGATGATCAGCTTTTTGCTATAGGAAATGGAACTTCATCCAGTAATCGAAATAATGCACTTACAGTTCTAAAAAATGGAAATATCGGTATAGATGTATCTGAACCAGAAGCCCTACTTCACGTAGACACAAGTGGTAATGTGCTCTTCGGTGATAGTCTTCAAGGTGCAGGGCCAAAGTTGATATGGGTACCCAGCAAGTCTGCTTTTCGAGTTGGCGCTGTGAATGCTAATTTCGGACAGCAACACTGGGACCAAGACAGTATAGGAATAAATAGTATGTCTTGGGGAAATGGTCCTCTTGCGTCAGGAGAATTGTCAACTGCTTGGGGTCGAAATAACAACATAGCCTCTGGCACGGTATCGACAGTCTGGGGTACCGCTAATCATTCCACAGGGCTACAATCAACTGTCTGGGGTGGATCAAATCGAGCTACTGGTGAAACTTCAACTGCTTGGGGTTTTAACAATCGAGCCGAAGGTCAATGGTCAACTGTCTTTGGAAGTCAATCTAAAGCTATAGGGTTTCTTTCTACCGCATTAGGGTTTAATAACACAGCCTCCGGTTCCCAGTCAATCGTCTGGGGCAATAACAATCAATCCTCCGCATCAAATACAACTGCTTGGGGTCTTAATAATCAAGCTAATGGAATATCATCTACTGCTTGGGGGATAGACAATATTGCACAGAGCTACACTGAGACGGTATTCGGCAGATACGCCGACACACTTACACATGCTAATAAAAATATTTGGGAGGATGATGATCAACTTCTTGTTGTAGGGAATGGCACATCAAATTCCGATAGAAACAATGCATTAACTCTTCTCAAAAACGGCCAACTAGGACTCAACACCGCAGCTCCTAGAGGTGAGTTCGATATAGACATCAAAAATGCAGATGTCTATCTCACTGATGATGTAAATGGTACAGATGATACGAATAGCGGCAACTTATATCTACCAGGCCATATCTATATAGCGCCCTTCCATGCCAGTAATGATATCTCATACCTGCAAGCTCGACGTGCTAATAGTACGGGTAACACACATCTGTGGATACGCACCTACGATAACGGGAACCTTACTGAGGCGATGAAAATTAGCAATGTTGGAAATGTAAATATCGCCGGATGCTATCAATCCAATGGTGCTTATGTAGGTGGCACCTGTGCTTCAGATATCAACCTGAAAGAGAATGTACATAACCTTGATTCACAATTAGAAAAATTCAAGAAACTACGACCTGTTACTTACGACTGGAAATCAGAAGAGTATGGCACTCATGATATCGGTTTTATAGCACAAGAAGTCGAAGAAGTCCTTCCTGAGTCAGTTATCACTGGCGAAGATGGTATCAAGCGAATCAAGTATGATCTTTCTTGGCAGATCCGTACTATCAAAGCCATCCAAGAACAACAAGCCCTCATCGAGGCCCAACAATTTGAAATCAAATCTCTGAAGCATAAAGAAGAAATAGCGACAGCAAGATATAAGCAAATACTAGGTCGACTAGCTGCTCTTGAACAAGAAATTGGAGATCTTAATAAGTAGGTTGAGATACAGACTTACCAAGACGAAGTGGTACATTGAAAACTTGGTATGCTTATTTGATGGAGAGGCAAGTTGTGCTTGCCTCTTTTTATATCAGGCTTGATTGTGGGGATTTAGAGCCCAACCGCATAATCACTACAGGGATTTCGTGAAAGTTTACTTCTCTAAACATATGATCAGTAGAAAGCGCCTTTTACCACTCTTCCAGCCTCAGCAAAATCAGTATACTTAGTCCACAACTCGCTTAGTCTCACGGATATAAAGTTTGGAAAAGGGCCCCTCCCAACAACACATTAGGTTGTCTCGAGCGTCCTCGCTTGAGACGCGTTTCGAAAAACGTTAGAAGCTTGGACGCTACCAACAACAGCCATCTACTCAAACAGCGATCTCCGCTTATAACTCATGCGATCTCGGATCGCACCATCTCGGCCATGTATGATCACGCTTGATTCATAGTTGATGGCAATCTCACGGGCGCGTTCTATCGCTTCGTCCTGATACTTATAGACAGCAGTAACACGTTCGTTGCCTGCACCTCTGACGGCCCAACCATCTTCATGAGGCACCACATTTTGATTATGCGTTTTCTTCTTAGGAAGGGCTGATTTTAGGATGATACGAAGTACTTTTTTAAGCAATCCCACCCAAAAGTTCTCTCCAGAAGAAGACATATCGACAATTTTAACTCAATTATATTATTATTTTTCAACATAGGTACTTCATACATCAGTATCTTGTGCCAGAACTTCTCTACTATGCGTATCTTTTTGATTCTTAGCCTATTGATGATCATAACCATTGTGTTGTCATGCGCTAGTCAAAAGAAGGAAGAAAGCACTGCTCAAGGTGAGTTTATATATTTTGGTTCGGGAGGAGGATTTTCAGGTCTTTCTAAGGATTTTCGCCTTTCGGCAAATGGGCACTTAGAGCAAAAGCCAAATATCAATGCTGACTGGGGAGACATCGGTGACATCTCTAAGACAACAGCGAAGCAACTCTTTAGTCAGATCGATCTTTTTGATCTCAAGAATACGAATCATGATTATCCTGGTAATCGATATCACTATATCGAAGTAACAGGAGAGGCAAACAATAAAATCACTTGGGGCAATCCAGATCATGAACCTCCAAAAGAAATTAGAACGCTGCACAGCATACTTATGAAACTAACTTCTAAAAAAAGCTAATCATAGCTAACAAATTATAATTACAAATGCGCGTAGCACTGATAACTATCATTGTATTCTTTCAATTTCTACTTTCGAGTCAGCAAAAGATAGAGTTAACAACTCCGGCCACTCCTACAAAGCACACAGAGCGACAACTTAGCTTGACAGATGAGGCTAAAGAGATATTCGGCGCTGTAGAAAGAGAACAGTCTAACTTGACTTCCAAGGATTATGATGCAAGAACATTTGCACCTTCATTAGCGAAGCATGATCTGCAACCGACTTTTGACCCTACAACAGGCGAGATCATAGCGATCAAAGGGACCATCCCTTCTGTAGGCAAACTTAAGACACATGCCGATCGATGCATCAGCTACTTAGAACATGTTAAGGATGCTTTTCAATTAACCAATCCGGCACAGCAGCTCATCAGTGTCGCGTCTTCTACTGATGAATCACAACGCATCCACTCATCTATAGATCAAGTACATCAAGGCATCAAAGTCATGGGTGGCGAGCTCACTGTACATGAAGAGCAAGGCAACATCTATATGGTACAGGGGAAGATCAAGAACGTACCGGAAGACTTTAGCACTACCCCGTCACTTGGCGTAAATGAAATTGAAAAAATTGCGATTAAAACTGTTGACAATTACAAACCCATCAGTGGGAAATTGAAATCACTTTTTCAGCACGAGCAAATCAGTAATGAGTTGGTCATTGTCAAAACTGATGGATCCTTTAAGTTAGCGTACAACGTTGACATTTTTCCAAGTATAGCTGATCGCGAGACGATGATCATAGATGCGATTGATGGATCGATCATCGACAGATACAAGACACTTTGTAAGTATCACAATCATGACAACCTAAATTCTAATCTTCCAGTATTTGACGGAAGGGCCAATGGATCTGCAACAGATCTAAATGGTACCAATCAAAACATCAACATCTATCAATGTACAGATGGGTTCTTTCTTGTAGATGCCTCAAGGGCTATGTTTAAAGGAGGCAATCAAACCAGCTGTGACAATAGCGACCAACTACTTAATGGTGTGATTCTAACTTTGGATGCAAGTGGCACGAGTCCATCCAAAGACAACTTTGATTACAATATAGCATCATCGACAGGTGCTAACAATTGGAATAACCAAAGTGCAGTCTCTGCCCATGTCAATGGCGGAAGAGCATACGAATATTTCAAAAATACTTTTGGGCGAGAGTCTATCACTGGCAACGGCACCAACATTGTGTCATTTGTAAATGTAGCAGATGAAGACGGAGCGGATATGGATAATGCTTTCTGGAATGGAGAATTTATATTTTATGGAAATGGTGATCGCGCTTTTACCTCACCACTTGCCAAGGCACTGGATGTAGCCGGACATGAGATGTCACACGGTGTAATCCAAACTACTGCTAACCTTGTGTATCAAGGAGAACCCGGCGCACTCAACGAACACTTTGCAGATGTCTTTGGCGTGATGATAGAAAGAGAAGATTTTAGAATTGGGGAAGACATTACCAATCCGAACATCTATCGCACCGGCACATTAAGAGACATGGGCAATCCTAACAATGGTGGTACACGTCTTGGCGATCCTGGCTATCAGCCCGCAAGTGTAAGCGAACAGTTCTTTGGTTCTGAAGACAATGGCGGTGTACATATCAATAGTGGTATACCCAATCTAGCCTACTTCACCTTTGTAACTGATGAAAGTTATGGAACAGATATAGATGATCGAGCAAGCATCGCAGAACGCATCTGGTATAAAGCACTGACAAGATACTTACGTTCTACTTCAAACTTTGCAGATCTGCGTGTTGCAGTAATACAAGCAGCGACTGAAGACTTTGGATCAAATGTCGCTGCTGCTGCGGGTAGAGCATTTGATAGAGTTGGTATCACAACTGCCAATGTCACGCCAGAAGTACAAGACTTAGAGACAAACCCGGGACAAGAATTTGTAGTGTGGTCGGACATAGAACTCGGCACGATCAAAATATCTAATAACGATGGTCAAGAGATCGGAACACTTACCTCAACAGACCACATCAGCAGACCTAGTGTGACTGATGATGGCCGATTTGTCATATTCATCAACTCGCTAAAGCAGATACAAGCGGTAGAGATAGACTGGACAACTTCAATGGTAGTCCGTGACTTTCTCGTAGGCTCAGAGCAGATCTGGCGCAACGCCGTGATATCCAGAGATGGAGGGCGGATAGCTGCACTCAGTGGGGACTTAACTAATGGAGAGTTTGACAATACTATTTTAATATTTGACTTGAGCACAGGTACACAGCGGGAGTTTGAATTGTTCAATCCTACCTTCTCAGAAGACAATACAACTGTTGGTGGTGTACAGTATGCGGATGTCATGGAGTTTGATCATACTGGCGAGCAACTGATGTACGATGCCTTCAATCAACTGGACGGAACCTTTGGTCAAGATCTGAGTTACTGGGACATCGGTATCTTGGATGTCTGGGATAACAGTACCAACAACTTTGACGATGGTAATATTTTCAAATTATTCTCAGGCCTTCCAAAAGATGTAAGTATCGGCAATCCTACTTTTTCTAAAAACAGTCCAAATATCATTGCTTTTGATTTTATAGAAACAGATCCACTTACAGAAGAACAAACTTATAAAGTACTTGGACTGGATCGTGAGAATGGTGATGTGGATGAGATATTTGAAAATAACACATTGGGGTACCCAAGCTATTCTCTTGATGATCAGAACATCATCTTCAATGTAACGAACAACGGAGCTAATATACTCGGCACAAGAACACTGGCGGCTAACAAGATATCTTCATCTGGAGATGCATTCATCTTTTTAGAAGGTGCTAACTGGGGTGTCTATATGGGCAATGGCTCCAGGGATCTCACTACACCTACAGAAGACCTTGTCTTCGATGAAGTGATGCTCCTCTACCCTAACCCAACCAAAGATATCCTCTATCTGGAAAGTCAAGAAGATCAACGAGAAGCGGAAGTCAGAATTTACAATTCGCTTGGACAAGAGATCTTACGCAAGGAGATGTTTAGGGAGACGAGTATAGATCTTTCAGATCAAGCCCCTGGGACATATCTGCTTGAGTATCGCTTTGATGATAAGAGAGCGGTGAAGCGGATTGTGAAGTTGTAGGGGTTTGTGATTGACAATGCGTCTTTAGGACATTGAGGGTAACCTTGTTTAATTGCGTGATTAGAAGCTCTGGGTATTCCACCCTCTGCGCCAGCTCCACGCGGGGGATAGTTCACCAACGACGGCTCACTACCCGGGCAAGTATAACTTTTAGTTAACATCTCAAAGTCCTTTGCTTCTTCACACACTTCATTACCTTGATGGCAAATTATAAATATGTATCAATCAAATAATATCATTGGAAACAGCCGCAACATTGGCGTATTAATACTTGCCCTACTCTTACTTCGTTTGCAGCCAGTTACTGGTCAATCTACATCAGAAGAACGTGCTATATTAATCACTGGTACTAGTACTGGTATTGGGCTACGCATGACCGAACTGCTTTCAGCCAATGGTTTTTTTGTCTATGCAGGCGTCCGTACAACCGAGGACTTTGAACGACTGGATGCGATGGATAATGTACAAGCTGTACGACTGGATGTTACTATACAAAGTGAAATTGATGGGGCCGTAGCATTCGTGCGTTCTCAAGGCAAAGGACTTTATGGCTTGATCAACAATGCCGGAGTTGTTGTCTTAGGACCACTAATTGAACTATCCGAAGAAGATATGCAATTTCAACTCGATGTGAATCTTTTCGGTCCTTATCGGGTCACTAAGGCATTTGCAGATCTGTTGATAGAAAGCAAGGGAAGAATTATGACGACCAGCTCTATATCAGGTATCCTGGCTGGTCAACGGATGGGTGCATACAGTATGAGTAAGCATGGTGTTGAGGCGTATACGGATGCCTTGGCAGCCGAATTGGAAAGATTTGATATTCAAGTAGCAGCCGTAGAGCCGGGTAATTATAAATCACAAATCATGGCCAACATGGTAGAGCGGATGGAGAAGGCTGGATATACAGGAGAGGATTCTAAATACGGATCTGTTATAGAAGGTTTGAATGGCCCACTAGACAGATCTAACTTTAAAGAGCCTGACGATGTTGCTGAAGCAGCCTTGCACTTCATGACCAGCGCTTCCCCTAAACGTCGTTACATGGTTGTTCCTAATGAGTTCGAAGCAAAGATTACGATCCAACAAGTTTTACGCGAATTAGTACAACTCAATGATGACCAGCCTTTCTCGTATACTCGAGATCAATTGGTTGAAATGTTAGATGAGCTCTTGGAAGAGAATGAGTAAGCCAAGCGCGTTGGAAGCGGGGACGCTTCCAACAACGCAATGGGTTGTCTTGAACTCACCCTCGATCAACTCACCTTTTATCCCTCTCTTACATAAGAGGGACGGGTATAATGTAGTAATCACAAAAAGTTGTAGCGTATATGTTTCGGTTGCTGGAGGCTTCCAGCCTCAGCAAAATCAGAAGACAAAATCTATGATTCGCTTAGCATCAAAAATGACTCTGGTGTAAGAGATAGTAATTAATAATAGAGTCCCATATTTGCCGTCAAGGCCGAGAATAATATTTTATTTGCAGCAGACTAATAGAACCATCCATGTTTGACTTATCAATCGCTCATATCGCTCGTGTGAGCATGCACTTTTTGGATCATGAAGATGATAACGCAGAACTTCATCTGACTGACGAGGCCATGGTGCTTCACGATAATGAAGCTTCTTCCCTACTTCATCAGTATACATTGAAGCCGTTTATGAACTTCGAGGACTATCAGTCCTTCACGTATCATAATGGAGACGCGACGCTCAATCCGTTGAGTATCATGGCAGGTCATATGTTTAAGCAAGAAGAGCCGTTTCATAATGTCTCCAAACGGATCGCTCAGCATCTCTTTCAACAGTCGACTCATCAGAACATCAAGTCAGGTGATTTGATTATTGCCTTGATCCAAGATGTCACCTATGAGGATGAAGTGATCGATGCGATTGGTATCTGGAAGTCAGAGACAAAGGATGACTTCTTAAAGTTGCTTTACAACGATGGTAGCTATAGCATCGACTCAGATAAGGGAGTAAACATTAACAAACTGGATAAGGGCTGTATCATATTTAACACAGCAGCATCAGCAGGTTATGTGGTAGCTTCAGTTGATCGCACTGACAAGAGCGGTGGTGCTAAGTTTTGGAATGATCAGTTTCTAAAAGTAAAACCATTGGATGATGCCTTTCATGAGACACAGCAATATCTCAATATGGCTCAGACTTTCGTCTCTCATCGCATGAGCGAAGATGTGGAGATGAACAAAGGTGAGCAATTGGGTATCCTAAACGACGCTGGTGCTTTCTTCAAGAAAAATGATAGATATAGTGAAGATCAGTTTCAACAAGAAGTATTGGGTGGTGATGAACGCGTCATCAAGTCCTTCCAAAACTATAAACAAGAGTATGCACAAGAGCTTCAGGTGGATTTGCCAGAACAATTTGGCATATCTAACCTTGCGGTAAAACGTAGTGCTAAGGATTTTAAAAGTGTGCTTAAGCTAGACAAGAACTTTCATGTCTATATCCATGGAGACAGGAAGATGATAGAGCATGGCAGGGATGAGATGGGCAGGAAGTTTTACAAGTTGTATTATGAAGAGGAGAGCTGACCCTATTTTGCAACCAAACTCTGCACAATCTCCTTTTTCTTTTTTAGCAAAAGATCATACTCCTTTTTGCCATTGTTCATAAGTCCTTCTAAAGAACTAATCATTTTTAAGATGTGCGCTTGGCCACTTAGTGATCCAGATAGAGTCTCTGCGAGGTTATCATCAGCTATCCAGTCCTCTAACAAATGATCGTAGAACGAGATGTTGAACTCATAGATGAACGCTTCTGTTCTGCGAAATTCATCCCGAACATCTATAACATCTTCTATCTCTCCTTTCAAGAAGACCATCAACCTTTTGATCTCCTGTGCGTATACTCTTGCTTTGTCTACGTTAGCTTCTTGCTTCTTTTTGTTCTTCTGTATCTCACTGTAGTACTTACCCCAGTTGTCCGTGTCTTTAGCCTGGTTAAGACACTTAATCAACTCTAAGAAGTTATGATACAATGTCTTTGCGACTTGTATCGCCTCTTTCACCTCAACATCCAGTCTCAGCAGTTTTCGCAGCTCTTTGTTGATGACTTGCAACTCAGATAGATGTATAGATTCTTTGTATAGTTTTGTATCATCAAGCTGTTCAAGTTCTCTTTCTATTTGATTAAGGATGAGCTCTTGATCCACAGCTCTTGACTTGAGCAGCCGTATTTCTTCTTTAAATGACTCGATGAGTTTTTCACTTTCTCGATGCCGCAAGACCACTAAGAGGTACTCTTGCCTTTCCTCCTTCAGTTGTTCTTCGCGATTGACCAACAAATTGATAAAGAGTTGCTTCAGTCCTTTCTGCTCGAGCCGCTCTATATCTTGATATTCGTCATCGACTTGTTGCTTGAGCGATAGTAACTTCTCTTGCTCCTGAAAAAGCTCCTGCTCTATATTCTTCAGCTTTCTTGCTTCCATCAGTACTTGCTGATATCTCTTTATAAGATCCTCTATTTGTTGTATTTGCTCTTTCAAAGATTAGTATTCATGCCGCTTTCGCAAATATAGGAGATTGAACGATGAGAAAAGTTAATTCTACTTTTAGTTGCATAATACAACTGTTTCGCAGTACATTTATATAATGAAATCGATAACAGATGATCAGATAGCACAGTTTAGGCATGATCTAAGACATTTCACGAGATGGATGGACAAGATCAATAAAGCATCATGTCGCCATGAGATCAATGTCGCTCAGTGTCATATAATGATGGAACTCGGCACTCAATCACAAATGACTGTTAACGATCTTGCCCATCAAATGAAACTCGACAAGTCCACCATCAGCCGTCAAGTTGAAAGTGTAGTTGCCGCAGAAATGGCAACAAGGATACCCGGTCAAGAAGACCGAAGAAAGGTAGAAGTTTCTCTTTCCAAAAAAGGACACAAACTATACAATCAGATTAATAAGGAAATGGATCAACACTTTGCCTCCGCATTTGCAGGCATATCAAGTCAAGATATCGATACCTTCTTAACCGTCTTTTCTAAATTATCGAATCAAGAAATACAAACTAATGAGTAGCAAAGCATATTTTGAAGAAGTCGCCAGAAACTGGGACATCATGAGATCTGACTTCTTCCCTGTATCAGTAAGAGATAGAGCTATATCCGAGATGGATATAAGAGATGGACTCAAAGTGGCTGATATAGGTGCTGGTTCTGGATTTATAACTGAAGGCCTTTTAGAACACGACATTGAGATCACCGCTGTGGACGAATCCGAGAAGATGCTTGAGGTCATGAAAGAGAAATTTCGTACAAGCGACAACATCAGTTACCTCATCTCAGAATCGGAATACATACGAACTCCAGACTATTCTTGGGACTACGCTTTGGCAAACATGTTCTTACATCATGTAGAGCGGCCTGCTATTGTTATCAAAGAACTATATCGAACACTAAAGTCAGGTGGCAAACTCATCATCACAGATCTTGACAAGCACAACTTTGAGTTTTTAGTCACCGAGCAAAATGATAGATGGATGGGATTTGAAAGAAACGATATTCAATTATGGTTCGAAGACGCAGGATTCAAAAATGTAAATATCGATTGTGTCAATGCAAACTGTTGTGCAGACTCTTGTGGGTCAGATGATCGCGCAGAGATCAATATTTTTATAGTTACGGGTGTAAAGTAGATATCAAAAAGCCAAATTAATTTCAGCAAAAACGATATTCTCATGGAGTATTTGAAAATATTCAACAGAGTTTACATAGGCTGAACTATATTGCAACATTAAGATCTTATGGTTGCCGCTAAAAGTCAATAATGAAACAATTCAAACTTCTAATCATTCTATCCAACTGTATCCTTCTATTTGGTGCAAACATCAATGCTCAGATCAGTGCTGTAACAGAACTGGGGGACACGATATTCGTTTATGATAATGGTACTTGGAGTTTTGAACGAGGCGATAACAATTCTGCAATTGATGATCTCGCTTATTTAGAAGATAAATTCGACTTAGATACTATAAAAGCTAAGCTAATAAAACCAACATCTACTACAAAAGAAGTCAAGAACACCTTTGATCAATTCGTTATTAAGTATGATGATAAAACCTGGAAGAGAGTTCCTACTGCAACCTTAAATGAAGAAGCGGAATTTGCCTTTGAACATAGAAAGTCAGACATCTGGTGTGTAGTCATCTCAGAAGAGACTCCTATTCAAATGGATAAACTATACCTAATTGCCAAAAAATCCATCGGCGACAATTCTGGTACAGAGCCAATCCCTGTAAAAA
This sequence comes from uncultured Saprospiraceae bacterium, assembly GCA_938022935.1. GTDB lineage: Bacteria > Bacteroidota > Bacteroidia > Chitinophagales > Saprospiraceae > JAJRXG01. The sequence continues at coordinate 7,434 of CALIHL010000069.1, read as the reverse complement.
CCGAACTGAGAAATGTAAATGGCTCAGACGTTATAAGAGGAGTTATAAAGGCTGACTTCTCGGGAATAACCTTCATTTTTGATACCTATTACTTTTCAAATGAAACTGGATCGGTTCAGTTCACTGTATGGACAAGCGAAAATGTTTGGAAAAGATCAGAAGAGGAAATTCTTGAATTTCTAAATGGGTTTGTAGCTAACTAAGAATACTAAACCAACAATCATAATCATATACGCAAGGCCTTTTTTTAACGCAGACTAAGCGCTCCTTTAACTTCCTCCTTTAAAATAGGTAACAGGTCTCTTTTGAACCACTCGTTTTTCTTCATCCAGATATTATTGCGTGGTGAAGGGTGCGGCATCACTATATATTCAGGAAGATAGTCTTCAAATGACCTGACGGTCTCTGTCAGTGTTCTCTTATGCTTTCCTTGCAGATAATAGTCCTGCGCATACTTACCTATCAGAAGTGTAAGCTTTACATCCTTAAGTTTGTCCATGATCAGGCCATGCCATAATGGTGCACACTCTTTTCTTGGCGGGAGGTCTCCGCTTTTACCTTTGCCTGGATAACAGAACCCCATAGGTACGATGGCAATCTTCTGCACATCGTAGAATGTTGCCTCATCTATGCCCATCCAGGATCTCAAGTTCTCACCACTCTTGTCATGCCAAGGTATACCAGACTCATGTACGCGAGTACCTGGCGCTTGTCCGATTATCACAATCTTACTCTTTGCTCCAAATGCACAGACGGGTCTTGCATTGTGCCCCATGGCTTTCTCACAGACCTTACAATTCGCTATCTCATTGCGGAGTCCAGAAATTGAAATCTTCATTTACTTTATTCTGTCATTCTTTGTGATGTTATAGAGAACTCAATCATTAAGAAAGGTTATCACTGATCTACTTTAGAAACTTAAAAGAGCAGCTGCATTTCTGACAAACCATCTCACAGCCTTCTAAGCTCTTACCTATCTTATTCTCAGTACCACAATAGTCACATGTGACAAACTCTGAGTTAAAATGGGTTCGATAGCCATCGGGTGTTCGTTCTATGTAGCTGTCTTGTTCTCTTTGTGTGTTATTGCTGACTGACATAAAAGCATAACGCATGCACAATCCTACCAGTATCTTTGACCCAATTGATTTAAAAATTAATCTCCCATCAAAAGTTAAACCCCATCCTCAAACTAAAAGTATTCTGGTCATCATTAAATGAATAGTAAGGTTGTAAAACAACAACACCTATCAAGTCAAACCAGACGCCAATCGTATGGCTGGATTGCCATGGATCATCCCGGTCTTCGGCAAGCGACACTTTACCGACATCATAACCGCCTACTAAACCAATCTCCATCGGTACGAAGTTATTCTTCCACTTGAAGAGACTGAATCTAAGGTCAAGGTTATTATAAAAGGCAGAGACACCTCTAAATCGCTCGTTTCTAAAGCCACGTAGACCACGATTATTACCTAATCCAGGATAATGATAAAACTGCCTATCACCATAGGACCTCATGAATCCTGTACTGTTAGCCAAGACGAGCTTAGGGCGCGCCAAGAGCTGTATATAAAACGTGGTTGATATGTCTAACTCTGATACAGCCTCGTCTTTGCTGGACGCTACAAGATGACTTGCGTTAGCTGAGAGTATAAACCCATTGGATGGAAATACTTTGTTATCTACAAAGCCAAAGTTATAAGACAAGGCACCACCAAAGTATCCCCTGTTCTCTATGGCTTCTTCTGTAAAAAATGAGCGCTCATCATCCGTTACTCTACCATCCGTTCGACTGATACTTCTGTATCTATACGTAGGACCAAAATCCAGATAACTCCCCCCAGTTAGATTAAGACGAAACATGGGATCGACATCAAAGTTCTTCATCCTCACCCAGTTATACTCTATCTCACGCAGTGGGTTTTCACTATCACTGCCTAAACCAAAGAAGTTCTCATAATGAGGAAATTGAATATCTACAGTCGGCGCTAAATCTAATTTGCCAATGGCATCAGGAAAGTGTCCTTCATAATCAAATTGAAATGCATCTTGACTACCAGGCGCAACGATAAAGCTCAATTCTTGCTTAGCCTTATAAGGCGTCTTTCTCCACCCTTCGCTGATCCACTTCATAGATGCGCCTATCCAAAATCCATCATCAACAGTATTACCAAATTTTAATCCTGGCGTATTGGAATTGTATTGAAATCCATGACGATCATACTCGTTTGCTTCAAGATCTTCGGATCGATGGTCGATGATATCGTCTCCTTTCCACTTCATGCCTTTAGGATCATCATAGGCATAAACCTTTCTGCCATCGACCTTATTCTTAATCTCGTCATCATCTTCTCCACCGATGATTCTTAAACGGATGGCGTTAGAAAAGCTCCCTTCGATTTTAAAGTCATCCTTGCCCCTGAGTCCATATATTCTAACTTCTTTGGTTTCTTCAGGAACAAATGTTCGCTTGTACTTCAACAAGTCTTCTTCTCCTTTTCTATCGATATAATGACTGACCATCATACTTCCATCGGCGTGTTGCTCTATTTCAAAGTTATCTTTGTTATCTGTGCCCGTTATCTCTACTTCTTTAGTAAGAAAATCATACAGCTTCTTTCCTATCTCTAATAGATTATCTCGACGTGATTTCAAGATCCCTGGCAACCCTACTACATCTTTGTTGTCGCCAACCTCTTTGGGAAAGTACGTAACAGCTTGTTCTATCTGATCATCGGTCAGGTTATTTTGTAATTGAGTAATGACTTCTTCCCATACTGACCATTCTAACTCATGCAAAAAGTATCGATCGAAGTGCTTGGCGTTAAAAGCGAGGTTCTTTACATCCCTCACATCGCCTTTCATGGTCTTGAACTTCTTCATCACGAAGTTGGCTATGTACCATGGGACGATCCCTTTGAATTTATAAAATGCCTGATCTCTATCTCTTGGTATCGGCCGGTAGATATGCTTGCCATCTTCATCAAACTTTGCCCATCTCCACTGATCATCATGCCGGTCCCAGTCATGTATGAATAGATCAAACATCCGTGACTTCAACACCCACTCTTGGTCGATGTGATGATTCTTCTTTTCTCTAAGTATGTCCAACAAGTCCGCATATCCTATAATCTCATCAGAGTTTCCAAATTGTTCCGCCCCACTCCAATCTCCACTGGGGCGCTCTTCTAAGAGATATAGCTCTTCTGGAAACTGACTATTGTAATTACCAAGCCCTCGTTGATGCTTCAAGTAGACCAATTTTGGGTCCGTGTAATATACCCCGGCTGCTTTTGATAAATGAGGGATCACAAGCGCATTGTATGGATGACTCGCACTATTTTGATCTGCCAGCACATCGATCAGTTTCAAGTTTTCAAATCCCGCAGGCACTAACTTGGTATAGTCCTTTTTTATAGACCGTAATATGTATTGCTGTCCATTTTCTTTTTGCATGCGCAAAGAATTGGACGCCATGCCTCCTCCTTTCTTAATTGGTGTGAGCCCTCCATGCTTTGATTCTAAATCTATGACCTCTGCAGCAACTGGTGTTGTCCAGATATCTCGATATTGAGCACCCAGAAAGAGCTTTTTAAAAGCGCCTGCACCTAACTGATCATTAGCTGCGATGATCTTTTCTGATTTTTCAATTGGATCGTACTTTACTTCTTCTTCTACTGTACCTTCTCTTGGCGCTCGCAATTGTGCCTTGTATTCTAATACCGGTTCATGGTCAAATCCTTGTATCGTATAGATTGAAAGCCATGACTCATTGTTTTCATAAAAGTCAATCTTGGCAAATCCTCTGGCATCTCTTGCATAGGTAGCATCTCTACCCTGCTGAGTATAATCCCTTCTGCTTCCTCCTCCACTGACGATATATTTGACTCGATCGTTATCAAAAAACTGCATACCATGATCGTGTCCTGAAGCAAAGACTACGTTAACCCTAAGGCGCTTAGCGATCTCATCCATGCCTTGCATCATCTCTTCATTATGCGCGTTGGTGATGTCTTGGGTGGAACCTGTAACGTTTCTGTAGATTGGATAAGCCGAACCAATGATCGGTAATGGTATCCAAAGATTGTGCTTCGCTTCTGTCAATGGAAACAGGTGATGCTTTAGATTAAACTTACCTCCATGCTTCCCATTGCTCTTGATAGGATGGTGCAAGAGCACTATGATCTCATCATTCTTGTATTCTATAAATATCTCTTCGATGCGCTTGAGCAAATCCCCTCTTGACTTAATCTCACACTTGCGGTTCATCTTCTTTTCATGACTCCAGTTTTGAAGCCACCACTGAGTATCTAAGAAGACATACACCAGATCCTTGTTGACTTTTACAATCTCAGGATCACCACAAGCATTCTTAGGATAAAACTTGATGTTCTTATCTCCATCATTGTAAGCTTTGACATATTCTTCTTGTCGGAGGATGGCTTTTCTACCACCTTTCTTATGCTTATTCCAATCGTGGTTACCAGGTATGAAGTAAGTTCTTCCGTTATGCAGCTTAGATAGCTCTAGTTGCGCATCTAGGATCCGCTCTCCCATATCCCGATAAGGGTGATTCTTCTTAGGCAGACCATGCGGATAGACATTGTCTCCCAGCAAAACGAGGCTGGTCTCAACTGTTTCTTTGCTCAACAATGAGGCGGTGGCATCAAGGACAAAGTTTCTATTCTGAATGGTATCATCTAACTCTCCTCCGTCACCGATCAGGTACAAAGAGTGGATGTGCTTATTGGAGATCTCTGGACGCTTGCTTTGCCAGTCTATAGCATCATCACTGTAATATGGCGCTTTGACAGTACCACATGCCCCAAGGAGCAAAAGGAAGATAACTAGAACAAAATGGTTGATAAATATCCTAATCATTGATTGATCGTCTCATGAGTAAAATGTCGATAATCTAAACACAAACCAAGATAATCACACTCTATCAGAAACGACTAAGAACTCTTATTGGACTTGCATTATGCTCTTTCTAACACGGGCAGTTGCTATAAGTTTTCCTTTTAGATGTCGCCTCCACATCAACAAAGCATAATGACCTACCGTTCTTAAGGATAGTGGGGCTATAGATCCCCTAACCACTTTCGGTTGCTTTACGAAGCTACCTAAGATGTCGATAGTATCCACCCATGAAACTATCAATTGGTACCATTTTAGAACAAAACAGAACAATAATTGCCACCATAATTGGACAATTATTTCGAATTTAGGCACCATAATTGAACATTGATGCAACTTTGGAGAAGATAATAAGGTGTCAATTAGACTCGAAAACATGAGCAAGAACGGTCTATGTCAGATTGTCGATATTATGCTCTTTGTAACACGCGCTGTTGCTATAAGTTTTCCACTAGATGTCGCTTCTACATCAATAAAGCATAATGACCTACCTCTCTTAACGATTGTAGAGCGATATACCACCTCACTTCCTTCAGTAACAGGCCTCAACACTGAGATATGTATATCATGAGTCACAGCATCCTCCTTCACCGTAAGTACGCTCAACAATCCGCTATACGCGCAGACGTCGCACAACATGTAGATAACTCCGCCATGGTATAAGCCTGCAGGATTTAGTGCCTGCTGATGAGCGAGAGCTATCAATGTCCCAAATCCATCTTTGGACTGTATATCTTGCACCCCAAGCGATATGTGCAATGGCAAGTTCTTTATCGGTTCTATTCTGTCTGACATACCACTAGTGTATTCTACCACGAGCAAAGCCAAAACAGCTTGGCCTTAGAGCTTTTCAATTAGCTATTTTCATAAAATCCAAAATACTCATTGGCGTTGTTATAGCATATGTCTTGGACCATCTTCCCTAACCAAGGGAGATCATCAGGAAGCTCACCTTTTTCAATATCTGTTCCGATCAGATTGCAAAGTATCCGTCTGAAGTATTCGTGCCTTGGGAATGAAAGGAAGCTCCTACTATCCGTGAGCATCCCAACAAACCTGCTGAGCAAACCCATACTAGAAAGCACATTGAGTTGTTCCTCTATGCCGTCTTTTTGATCTAAGAACCACCAGCTTGCACCCCATTGTACTTTAGCAGCGATGCTACCATCATTATAATTGCCAACCATCGTGGCAAAGACGGCATTGTCTCTTGGATTGAGATTATAAATAATCGTCTTCGCCAACTTACCTTCATCATCCAATCGATTGAAAAAACGGGACATACTCTCAGCTTGTGAGAAGTCGCCAATCGAATCACAACCTGCATCCGCTCCAACTCTCTTCATCAAGCGATCGTTGTTATTGCGCAGTGCACCAAGGTGAAATTGCATCGTCCACCCCTTGGCGTCGTACATCCTTGCGAGGTAGTACAACATGGCAGACTTAAAGATAAGGTGCTCACCTGGGTAGACTCCCCTTCCATCCAAGCTCTTCTTGAAGATCTCATCCACTTGTTCATCCGTAAATGAAGCCGCATAGATATAACTCAACCCATGGTCAGCCAATCTTCCGCCAAGACTATGAAAGAAGTCGATCCTATCTTGCATGGCCTGCACAAGATCATGGATATTTCTTATTGACTTCCCTGTTATTTCTTCTAATTTCCCTATTCTATCCTTAAACTCACTGCTTTCTATTTGCAAGTATTTATCTGGTCTAAAACTGGGCAACATTTTGAATCCTGCTCTATGTGCATCAAACGCTGCATGATGCTCTAAGCTATCTGAAGGATCATCTGTTGTACAGACTACCTCAACCTGCATCCTCTTCAACAAACTTTGTGTTGAGTAGTCCGAGCGTTGTAGCATAGCTGAAGACTTATCATAAATGGCCGTTGCAGTACGACTGTCTAACCGTTCTCTAATATCAAAGTATCGCTGCAGCTCCAGATGTGTCCAATGATACAGTGGATTGCGCATGGCATATGGGACGGTCTCTGACCACTTTAAAAACTTCTCTTGATCAGTTGCGTCACCTGTGATGTATCGCTCGTCGATACCATTGGCTCTCATCGCTCTCCACTTGTAGTGATCACCATGTAGCCATGCTTCAGTGATATCGGCAAACTGCTTATCAGTAGTGATTTGTTCGGGTGACAGGTGATTGTGATAATCTATGATCGGCATGCCCGCAGCATAATCATGATACAACCGCTCAGCAGACTTATTATCCAGTAAAAAATGATCGTTTAAAAATGCTTTCATATTGTATACTGCCTACTGGACTTACTTATAGTCAACAAATAGCTCCTTTAATTTAGAGATCTCAGATGGGCCGACATAAAGCTCTTTCTGCATATAGTTCTTGATCGAACCATGTCTCTCTTCTATAGGCAACATAGCGCCTGCGAGATATTCTCTTTTTGCCATAAATATGGTTCTTACCAAGTCCTCAGCGATACCTAAGTTCTTTGCCATCCCTCCGACGACGCTATCCACAAATGACTTCAAGTAA
>CALIHL010000068.1 GCA_938022935.1 uncultured Saprospiraceae bacterium | reverse complement strand
AGGCATCCAGTTGTTTCCGTTAGACCAGCTTTTATCATTGTCTATCGGCGACCAGCATTTATCCATTGCCGAAAAGCAGGTAGATGAGCAGGCACGATTGTCAACTGTCCATTTATATTGCCTTAGACATCCGCCAATTGTGTCCTCAACTGATACGCCAAAGGTGTAAGTACCAAAAGACAAGTTAGGGTCTACGGTAAAAGAATTAGTTACTTTATCATAGGTGCCAGCTACTCTAACAAGATTGATATCTGTATATACACCTACAATATCAAACTTGGAATTATTACCCACTAAAAAAGCATTTAGCGTGACTGAACTATCTAAGATAGTTGTGCCTGAAAAAACCAGCTCATTATTGATGATGGATCCTGTAGGGAAAGTACCAAATACATCTTCTATAACTCCATTGTTTGTAAAGTCACCTATGATGTGATTCTGAATGGTGTTTAGATTCATCTGACCATCATTGACAATAATGCCGCCGTTGTTAATATTTCCGTTAGAATTTAAAAAGACAGCACAGGTGTCATTGCGCAGCGTAGCATTTTGCCCTAAAAAAAGGCCATGATTAAGACTCGATGTTATGCTTTTTATATTGATAAAGGAATTTTTAATATTTATAAAATCACCCCCAATAACCGAAATTCCGTGCCGCCCGGCATTCTCGATTTCTATCGTTCCAAAGTTAGTAAGAAACCCAGAAGAGATCAGAGCATCTTGTGTCGAGTTGGCAATTTCTAAACGGCCCGATATGTCAATCTTCAATGAACCTCCAGTATTGATAGTAACTGATTTTACAAAAGCTGTAACTCCATCCAATATTATAGGTGTATTAGGATTGCTTAATAGAAAAGGAATAGTGACGTCAGTATTAGCATCTGGTATTATATTTGGAATCCAGTTAGAAGGTTCATTCCAGTCCTGAGACGTATTGCCTGTCCAAGTGATGGTGGTTTGGGCATAAGTCATAGTACTCGCTAAGACCAATAGTACTATTGATAGATATAGTCTCATAAGGTTCGAGTTGAATGTGATTCTAAGTGAAAAGTAATTCATGATATTGGGATTCGAATTAATTATAAAATTGTTGTGATCGTGCTTTTATTTGGACTTTACTTCCTTTAGGTATTGAGGTACATTTTATTTTTCTAATTTTGAATATCTACTGAAAGGTTCCAGATGACTTCTGCTCCTAGCCTTATAATCAACTTGTCAGATGGATTGTTGATATTATAAACATCGATGATGCCTCCACTTTTGTTTTCAAATGTAGATCCAAACCGTAAATCCATTCCTGTATTTGTAATATCATGCACTGTGATATTGGCTCCAGAATGATTAATGAAATCCCCAGAATTTTGAAAGCCGTTGGCGAGCGAATTTTTGAGGGTTATTGAAGCCCCAGAAAAATTATTAAAATCCCCCTCATTGCTAAACCCAGTTGAGCCTGGTGATTGGTTAGTAACATTGACAGAATCAATTATAATTGAGCCATAGTTGTCAAATTTGTTAAAATTGAACAGTCCATTTAGTGGCGTTTTTAAAAGATCTATTGTTCCTTTATTAGTGAATTCTCCTGAATTAATAAAGAGGGAGCAAAAGGTGCAATTGGGCTTGCTCTGGATCTTTATTGTTTTATCCTGCATTACAGTCATTTTAGCATCGGACTTGACATCAACTCTGGCAATTATAGCTGATCCAGAATAGTCGTACTCTACTTCAGTGCAACTTGGGATTTCCACCCAGTCTTCTGTTTGCGGCACACCAACAGGCATCCAGTTGTTTCCATTAGACCAGCTTTTATCATTGCCTATCGGTGTCCAGCATTTGTCTACTTGATCAAAACAAGGTGAGTTACATGCGCAGTTAGTAACTTCAATAACCCATGGAACGATTATCGTGCAATTCCCCCCCATGCCAGAAATCTCTATATACCTCGTTTGGCTACCAAATGAAAAAGGATTGGCGGCACTTGTCGTATATGTGTTAGTACTTGGATCATAGGCGCCGTCCATTATTGTGCCTGCTTGATCGAGATAGATATTGTCAATGGATAGGTTCGATGGAGCATTAGAAAATAGGGGAGTTACAGAATTGCATAAGTTGCCGGTAGAAGGACCCAATAGGATGATTTCATTATCAGTGATACTACCAAGTGGGAAAGAGCTTTGATCGGTGGATATGAGTCCGTTGTTTATTAAATTACCGGAGATTTGTTGACTGGAAGGGTTTTCAAGTAAGAGAAAGCCATCATTGTTGAATAGACTTGTGTTACTTAAGAAGCCGCCATTGACCTTTATTTTTGCGCAGGTGTTGTTGTTAAATATTGCTAAAGATTCATTGGATATTTTCCCACTTAGGATATTAATGGTAGCACCTTCTCGATTAGTAAATGCGGTATTATTGCCACTATTAGTAATACTTTCAAATGTACCTATCTGCAAATCAATGAGGCCATAATTGTCAAAAGTGTTCATATTATAAATTACGGGGCTTATGCTCTGAGTAGAGGTAATTGATGCCGTGTCATTATTCGTCACAGTACTTAAGTTTTTAATCCCAGCGCCGGAGATCAATCTTAATTCTATTGAACCATTATTTGTAAGTATCCCGTTAGATATAATCCCATCTTTTGCAATGTTGCTTTCTCCAAGAATTAGCTCTCCATCATTTTTTAGATTGCCTGAAGAGGTAATATTAACTCCGTTACCGCTGTATGCGGCATTTATTTTGATACTGCCCCCAGCTTCGTTATGAAGCGCTCCGTCTATATAAATGCCGTTCAAATCTGGACCGCTAAAACCTGATATCAAACCTGTATTGATGATATTTTTGTTAACTACCATGGCATCAGGCTCTATCACTATGCCGTTGCCAAGAAAATAGGTGGTTATGGCAAAGTCTATGTTGCCTTCATTAGTTAATGTAGCGTCATTAGTCAGAACTATACCATCATCTAAAAGTCCTTCGATTAAGATTGTACCTGTTGACAGATTGTTTATGTCGCCTCCGGAGGTAATGCCAATCTTTGTACCTCTGAATGTGCTTTGACCTCCTAATATTATTTCTCCTTCATTGTTGATTACCCCAGATGCCATATTATCTATGTGCGTATGACCAGATGAGTCTACTCTGATGATGCCGTTAGGACGAATCAATAATAAGCCTGCGTTAGTAATTCCGATTTTCGCTGAATTTTCGATATCTAATACACCCATGCCATCTATAGTTAATGTTGCTCCGGATGCTATGGTTACAGATTTCGCTTCAGCTAAACTGTCTGACAAAACTCGAGGTGATTCCGCACTTATAAAACCATTAATAACTACGCTGTCTGCATCATTAGGAATAGTCATAGGAGACCAGTTGCCAGCTTTATGCCAATCAGCATCGATATTGCCAGTCCAAGTGACAGGAATGCTCTGGGTATAACTAAGTGTTCCACCTAATGTCAGAATGAATAGTGTAACACAGAGTCGAACAAGTTGAAGGTTGTGCTTGATTGAAGGCTGTATAGTTGTCATATTGAAAGCGCTTAAGGAATTAATAGATTATTTGGCTGATGACATGGTGTAATTTTTACTTATGTGCTTATGAGTATTAGTATGCAGGTAGATATTGAGATTCGTGAATGGGGCCAGACGAGTGGCCAGCATGGATCGTCAGAAATCCTTCTTCGAAGCTCTTCCTGATCAAGCCTGCCGTGTTCTTGACATTGAGTTTAAGCATCATAGCTTTGCGATGTGTATCAACGGTGTGTGTGCTGATGAATAGCAACTGAGCAATCTCTTGAGAAGTATGCTCGTAAGCGATCAGTTTTAGTACTTCAAGCTCTCTACGGGAAATAATCATAGTCTTTAAATTGTACGTTTAGTAAAAAGGAAGTGCAGTGATGATTATCTATTGGTGTGATGGATGCAATATCTCTTAATGCGGTCTCTAAGCCTTTCACAAAACTGTCAAATCCTTTCACTATTTGGTCATCGCCAGATTAATCCTTGCACTATTTGGTCATCGGATGAGAATTTGGTGATGATAACTTGTTGATAATTAATGATTTATGTGATTATTGATTTATTGAATGGTTGAGTGAATGAATAATTGTTTACTGAATGGTTGAGTCAATGACTTGGTGGTAAGATACGATGGAGGGTGGGCGGATTCTATACCGTGTTTTAGGGGTTTTTGTAGGTGCTTGAGTGCTTATGTATCTACATGCTTATGTGTCTAAGTGTTTATGTGCTTATGCCAAGTGATCATTGAACTGAAAGATCGGTGAGCACTTTGTTCTGAAGGATCGATGAGCACTTAGCTGCACTTTGTTGAGGAGCCTTCGGTAGAAGTTTAAGTCTTTCGGTTCGCCAAGAGGTCGAGAGACCTTTGGCTCAAATGAGATTGTATAACATTTCTTTGATTATATAATTCTGGACATTTACTTACGTGCCAAATTATTGCTTTCCATGTGACTCAAGCTGCATGTTCAAGAGAGTCTACATGGTAGATGGTCTTGTTTGAGATAGTCAAGAGCCCATCTTCGAAGCCTCTTCTGATGAGACCTGCTGTATTTTTGACATTGAGCTTACACATCATCTTCTTTCGATGGGATAAGACAGTATGTGCACTAATAAATAGCCGTTGAGCTATCTCTTGAGAAGTGTACTCGTCAGCGATGAGCTTAAGAACTTCTAACTCTCTTTGTGAAATCAACATTTATAAAAATTTAGGTTGAATAAGTGGACTCAAAATGATATGAGTCCACTTGTTTTAAATAGAATGTATGTCAAGAGTTATTTCCGTTAATTACTACAACCGTCAATAAAGGCTTGGAGTATTGCCCCCACTTGCACTTGAAAGTTTTCTAAAAAGGATATTTCAGTGGTGGCATTATAGTCAACTTCAGCAGGATTGTTGATAGATTGATCAGATGAGATATACCCTGCTGATACAAACATGAAATCAGCCGTTTGCGTCCCTGTGAGATCTTGGTTTGCAGGGCAGTCATTATTGATACCTAGTAACTCGCCAATGCTCGAACCTGAGTTATAGATGAGATCTATATCACAGTCACTCAATGCTATATCCCATATGGCGACATCATCGATAACTCCATTCCATTCTCTACCTGATTGATCGGGATTTTTTCCTATCAGTAGATCGAGATCACTATCGTCGATGGCCTTTGTTATACTTTCGGAATTAACTTTTATACCATCGATATAGATAGTCTTACTCACTCCAGCTTCAGTTACACCTACTATATGATGGAACATGCCATCATTGATATCTACTCCAGCTATTATGTCTGGTTCTGGTCCGTTATAAGCCAAGTTGTTAGTGAGGTTTGATCTATGTACTCTGTAATTATCCCCTTCGCCTTTTGAAATCAGGGTCTGCCAGGCATCTGTAAATTGATCTACTCTAAACCAAGCAGAGATGGTCATTGATTTGTTAGTCATATCTAAGCTGGGATCATTGCCCATGTTTATATGTGTGCTGCCTCCATCAAGGTCGATTCCATTTTCAAAAACTCCAGTACCATAATCATAGCCATCACCTATGATGGTTCCATCATTACCACTAACTATATCGCCAACGGTGTTATCAAAATCCCAATAAGAAACAGGCGATGGAAAAGATGTCTCTTCAGTGGCAGCTCCATTGATAAAGGATATGTCCATGCTGACTATATCTGCTTCATCCGTTTCAGCTCCAAGACCTGAACATTCTGGAGAAAGTAAAAAATTAAAACTGTGGTCATCTGATCCATCTCCATTGCCATTACCTGCTATTCCGACTGTTACTGTTTTACATGAGTTTGGAGCCAAAGGATGATTTGTTACACCAGACGCGTTATTAATTATCGTTCCTCCTTCCGTTACTTTAGCATCGTTATTATTGCCTTCTACAGAAAGTTGGTATGTCCGGTCGTATATGGACTCATTACAAAATTCTAATGAGACGGAGTATGATGAGGTGCCAGTTATTATTTCCAACCTTGTATCAGAGCAATTATCTATATCATAACTTATATCAGGTTGGTCATTTCTGTATCCTCCTTCATATGGGCAGCTTGTATTCGACTCACCTTGATCTAAGACAAATATTGGGGTCCCGTATTGAGGGTGTGTATAAACATCAACTTCTAACTTATCGCCTATATCATCATCTTTAATCTCGTATTCAATTATATCTTTTGTTACCGTACCTTCGGTACTTCCTTGACTCCTGTTTTCTCCAAAAGTGAACTCTGTACTTGCGCTTCCTCCTATGCCTGCGACATCAACATTTAATGCAGCACTAAAGCTACCTTCTGTAACAAATTCGATTTCAATAGTTTCAGTTTGAGTCACGCTAATTTCTTGGGTAACCGCTTTAGATGCTTGGCCGCCTATTACTGGGATATTTTGGGTTGGACCTGAGGCTATGGCATTTTGAATCGCTGAGGACTCATTTGCTAAAGTTTTATTCCAAATATCAATTTGGTTCATAAGCCTGGCCTTATCAGGCTCAGATAAGTTAGGGTTTAATACCTGCATATTGAGTGAGTCTAATTCAGCTTGAATGCCTGAAGTTTGATATGTGAATTCTGAAAAATCATCATCATAATAAGTTATACCACCTTCTTCGATAATTGGTTGAAGTGAGTTAACAGTTGGGTCAAAAATTACTTTTCTAAACTCTCCAAAATGTCTCATTCCACTGTATCCTATAAAGATCTGTGACTGCACTAAATCTAGACTATTTGCTATGTTTTGTAAAGTAGTCGTAGAAGTAGTTGTAAAGCATTTTTCAGTTGAACCACTTTCTGTTGTCGTGTTGTTGATGGCAAATCCTCCGCCTACTTCAGCTGTCACTTCAATATCTACTGCCGCTATGATGCCGACTGACCCCTTAACACCCACCTGCACTGCTACATTTGTATTATTACCCTGTGAGCTAGCTATGGAACTGGTCACTTCTCGACAGGCTTGAGCTTCGCCCTTATAGGTGATTGAGCTTTGATCCCCCGGAGGTGCAGCTAATACAAATTCTGGTATTTTGGGTAATTCTGCAGATGCCACAATCGGAACATCTTCTTTAATTACACCTTCGACATAAAAAGGTGCAGATATACCTTGATAAAGACTAAGTTGTAATTCATCGATTAATATGACTATCATATTTCCAATTGTGCTTCCACTCGGAGGAGTAAATTCTATATTGTCAATATAAATATCTCCACTCACTTCTGGATCCCAAGGAGTTTCTGTTTCTATCAGCGTTTGGGCTATTCCTTCACCATCTAAATAATCGAATTTAACATAAACTATGAATCTTTTCCTTTTATCATTTTTGTCTCTTCCATCTCCACTTCTTGAGATAGTAAGAGGTATCGTATATTTTTGACCAGCTTGGGCTTTCATGTTATTTAATCCTGCTGACGGATTGTTTGCTGAATTACCCCAATAGCTAATACTGGCTTGGTTGAATGAAGGGCATGTAGCAATATTATCAAAGGGTATTGGTGATCCGGTTGCGCAAAAAATATCATTTACTTTAGCATGTAGTGGAGTGCCAGAATTATGTGTATCGGGCAGACCATCCAATGTTATTGATATATTATCTTCTCCATCATACTCTTCCCATAAGAATGAATTATAATCATTCCAAAACAAATAGTGTCTTACTTCATGCCATTTCCATTTTACATTTTCTGATGTTAGACTTGTTGATTGTGCAACCAAACTAGTGCAAAATGTACTAAGTGCTATCCATAAGATTAAGGCGTAGTTGAGCAATTTGTTTTTTTTCATAATTTTCGTTTTTAGTGTGCTAGTTGAAATGTTTTCTAATATGGAATTCGTCCACTCATTGTTTGTAATTCTAATGACGTAGGCACGTTTTCCTACTATGAGTCAAAGATGTCTTAGATGACCAGAAGAGCCTTTCACAAAACTGTCAAATCCTTGCACTATTTGGTCATCGCCAGATTAATCCTTGCACTATTTGGTCATCGGATGAGAATTTGGTGATGATAACTTGTTGATAATTAATGATTTATGTGATTATTGAT
>CALIHL010000067.1 GCA_938022935.1 uncultured Saprospiraceae bacterium | reverse complement strand
CTGAGATCAAAAAGCTAGCAAACCACGTGCGTAAGCTCTACAATCGTGGGACTAAAGAAGTTCGCTTTTGGGCTACCAAGGACAATGAAGAACTATGGGAAAGCTTACTTGAAGCGGGAGTCAACAAAATATCAGTGGATGATCTTGCAGGATTCGCATCTTTTATGAAAAAGAGACGATAAGTAAACTCTTAAACTGGCTCAACTAACCAATGATCCTCTACCGATTCCTTTAGTAAGGGAGTGGTAACGCTGACAATCTGTTCTTTCAAAGCATCAAGCAACCCGCGCTTACTAAAGTTTCTATGGACTACGGCACCTATCGATCGGGCTGGAGCAGGACTTTTAAAAGTGGCTAAGTGCCCTTTATCTGACTTGGACAGTCCTAAAGTGGACAAGTAAGGAAGTAAAGTCAGCCCTTTGTTCTTCTTTACGAATCTCAAAAGTGTATCGATGCTCCCCGACTTGTATTCTAAGTTTCTCTTGACATTGCTCTGATTGCGCAAGTCACAGATACTTTCAACTTGATGCCTTAAGCAGTGCCCTTCATCCATCAACCATAACCGATGACAATCCAAGCCTTTATAATCAACGGATATTCCAGACTGCTTTTGACTCTTGTCATATAAGCAAAATGGTTCATTGAATAAATGATGCTCTACTAAGTCAGGATGATCCAAGGGGGTCGAGAGTATACCTATATCAAGCTTTCTTTGTTCTATCTCTTCTATGATATGATGAGTGGTCATTTCTGAAATTATGAACTGGACATCAGGCTTATCGGCAGTCAATTTATTGATAAACAATGGCAAGAGATAAGGCGCAACAGTAGGTATCACTCCAATCTTGATGACACCAGAAGAAGCTCCAGTTATGTTATTGACTACTTCTCCAAGGTTATTGATCTCGTCCAGAATGATCCTGCATTGGCTGATAAATATCTCTCCTTCTTTAGTGATGCTAGCAGGTTTATACTTCCTATCGAAGATCTTTATACCCATCTCATCTTCTAACCTTGCGATCATCGTACTCAGCGTGGACTGTCCTATGAACTGAGCGGTTGCAGCTTTGCCAAAGCTACCATTGTCTGCTACTGCAACTACGTATTCTATCTGTTGTATATTCATCTATATCATCGATATTGCTTTTGCAAATATCAATCATATAGATGATATAAATATGATACATTTGGCTTTGCAAAAGAAGATACATGAGTACGATCACATCATTGATAAGATCAGGAGCCACAGGAGAATTAAAGAAGCTTCTTGCTGACAACTCATCATTGGCCAATGAAGTTGATGGTCATGGGTTTACGCCGCTGATCATGGCGACTTATCTTGATAAAGCTGATGTTGTAGATCTCTTGCTCCAGCATGGTGCGGATATCAACGCAAAGGGAGCAAAAGGCAATACTGCCTTGATGGGCTTATGCTTTAAAGGAAACATCTTGCTTGCGAACAACCTTATCACTAAAGGTGCCGATCTCAATATACAAAACGAAGAAGGTCAGACGGCAATCATCTTCGCTTCAACCTACGGTCAGAAAGAAGTAGTAACGCTTCTGCTTTCATCTGGGGCAGATATCTTTGTAAAAGACAACTTTGAGAAGACAGCTCGTGACTATGCAATAGAAAAGGGCCATAATGACATTATTAGTATTCTAAATCAAAAGTAGATACATGAGCGCTTCTACGGAAATGCCTTATTTTATCAATCCTTCTCTTCCTTTTACAGCAAGTGAAAAGGAAGTTGCTTATGCCCAAGCCAAAGAGGAACTAAGTCTGTTATTGGATAAAGACTCTACGTTGATCACGAAGATGGCTTCTATCAATTGTGTGCTCAAGACACATCTACCCTACTTTTATTGGGTGGGCTTCTATATGATCAACAATGGCAGATTAGAAGTTGGACCATATCAAGGCACATTAGGGTGTCTCTATATAGACCTTGGTCGAGGCGTATGTGGCAAAGCCGCTCAAACTAAAGAGACTCAGATCGTAGAAGACTGCCATGCATTGATCCAAGGGAGCGAGCACATCGCTTGTGATCCTAATTCTCACTCAGAGATTGTTGTACCTGTCTTTGATCCTGAAAAAGAGCTGATGGCGGTCTTCGACGTCGACAGCACATTGACGGGCTCATTTGATGAGGTAGACCAGAAGTGGTTGGAGTTGATCTTGGCTGCTACCTTCGGAGCATAAAAAAAGCCCCAACACGATGTTGAGGCTTCTTTGTATCATTTACAAACGTGATTACATAGACCACTTCTTGATCGAATCGTTGTTCATCTTGATGTAATCATCGTTACCAGCTGTAGTTGCTAGCTCAAGTGACTTCTTTGCAGCTTTGATAGCCTCAGCTTTCTTACCCATATCTGCAAGAATCAAAGCTTCTCTTCTAACTTGCCAGAATCTTGGGTTGTCAGTGTGTGTTGCTTTTTGTACATACATCAACGCTTTTGCAAGGTCTTTTCCACTTTCGTGAAGGTAAGTACCAGCATTGAAATAATCACCAGCAGATGGTCCAGCCATCACTTGGTCGATATTAGCCATAACAGCTTTGTCAGTGTGTACACCAAGCTTTACCGGAACAATCGTGCTATCCCAGATGAACTCTATCAATCCACCATTAGCAGTTAGATCTGCGATTGTGATAAAGAAACTCTCTACTTTGATACCCGGAGCTTGTACGGGTGCAACTGTTACGACCGCAGTTGGCGTCTTCTCTACATAACTACCCCAGTTTCCTGTATCATAGTCGTAGAAGTGTACATCCCAAGACTTCATACCTGGCTTTGCTAATACTCCGTAAGAACCTGCTTTTAGGGCTTTACCCTCTACAGTTACATCTTCACTAAAAGTGAACTTTGTAATTTGATTAGCACCTAATCTCCATACTTTGTCAAAAGGTACAAGGTCTCCAAATATGGCTCTACCTTTCATACTAGGTCTTGAGTATTCGATAGTCACCTCCGTCAATCCCACAGTCTGCTTGAACATAGCTGATGGGCTTGCAGCAGGCGTTCGTATCTGTCCCATAGCGATCGTCGCTACTGACAAAACGAATAGTAATGTGATTGTAAAATTTTTAAGCATTTTTTTGTCTTTGTGTTACATTAAATAAATCACCGCAAATATAGTCTTTACGGCCATCACATATGTTTATATGTAATGTTTCTACAAGACAATTAAACCCATTTATTACAGAAATGGTTTGCTTAATCGATGATTTTCTTCTTTAAAGCCTGAAATTCTTCATCAGATAAGAGCCCTTTCTCTTTCATATCGGCTAACTCCTTGATCCGCTCCAGAGGATCTTTCTCAGCGACTTTGGCCTTCTTTTTCTGTTCTTCTTGCTCCTTATGGATGTCTTTAGCTACATCCTTCCCCTTCTCAAATGACTCATCATACATCCTCTTGATCCTTGATATGTCAAAGTCCAAGAAAGTACCACCATTCTCAAAGTGAGACTTGAACACTTCGCCAAGTGCATATGTGGAAGCACCTGACAGTACAGCTAAGGTTACTCCTCCAAGTACAGATCCAACGCCTGGGATAAACTTGATCGCTCTGGCTCCCATCCGAGCAACTGACGCTCCTGACAAAGAAGTGATGATCGCTTTACCGCTGGTCTCCTTAAAGTCTACGTCGTAGAGATTACTAAGCTGCCTGATCATATCGAGTTGTATCGCTGTTACCGCAAATAAGTCAGCAATAGGTACCGGTATAAAGCCTGCGCCCATTGACCAGATGATATGATTCTTGACGATTGTGTTAGCGTGATTTGTCTTGTTTTCCATGAACATCAATTACTTCAGCTAAAGATAAGCCGAAAGAAGATATAGATCGATCATAAATCGATAAACGAAGGTTCTTTTTAGATATGAAACGAGTCTTTATAGGCTTTGGTAGACTCAAATCTACCTTCTTCTTGTATCGATTGGATCAAAGCCCTACTGAAGTATGGCGCTAATGAGATCCCTTTTGTGCCCAACCCATTGAATAAGTACAGTCCTTTGTGCTTCTGGTGTTCGCCGATTAAGGGTCTTCTAAACTTAGTGGCTGGTCTTATCCCTGATTGATGCTCGACGATTTCGTAAGGTAGACCCAGTTCATCATCCAAAAAGGCATATAAAGCTGTACTCTGTTCTGTGTCTGGCAGACTATTAGCAAAGTCATGTTGATAGTTACTTCCTATCCAATATATGTTGTCACCCAGCGGCATGATGAACTTGCCAAACTTGACAATCTCTTCCATGCCTAACCCCTCTATCCGCACAAGTAAAACTTCACCTTTGACTGGACGATAGGTATCGGTATCAAAAAGCTGGCTGCTTGCTCCTCGATGACCTTGAGCCAAAATGACTTGTCGATATTTTCGCTCCTTGTATTGATAGCCGTCTTCTATGATCTCTATCTGACTTTCGTCAAATGTTTCTTCTATTAAGATTTCCTGCTCCTTCCAACGGAGGTTTAGTGCTGTGATCATCTTCTTAACATCGAGATGAAGCCCGCCAGTGACTATCCCAAAGCGATGTGCATTCTTAAATAGATCAAGCTTGGCTTCATGATGATCAGGACGACTGACATACCTCTGATAAGAAGGATCTTCCATACGGCTGTCCCAGACATTCTCTGCTTTGATATCATTAAGGTGTCTCCAGATCTCTCTGTTGTGGACAATCGGGATATTGATATCTTTTTCGATGGCAGTATAAAGCTCTTTTGCTTCTGGGAGTAGATCCTCGATCATCCATGATTTCACATATTTGGGGCCGGTCACGGGGTTGATGATACCTGATGACACGGACGACGCACTATTAACAGCACCTTGATCATAAATATCTACTTTCAATCCAGCGCCCAAAGCCCTCCAAGCCAGACATGTGCCCGCGATACCTTGACCAATAATAAGTATGTCCTTAGTGTGACTCAGAAGTGACGATTATGCATTATTCAGCGCAGCTTTATATGTACTCAAGCAACGCTCTCTGGCAAATTTATGATCTACCATTGGTTTCGGGTAGCTATCGGTCCCATATTCTGGTATCCACTTTTTGATATAAGTTCTTTGTTTGTCAAACTTCTCCATCTGAGAAGTTGGATTGAAGACTCTAAAGTAAGGTGCTGCATCGGTACCTGATCCAGAAGCCCATTGCCAGCCTCCATTGTTGGAAGCTAAGTCAAAGTCAAGAAGCTTCATAGCAAAGTAAGCTTCCCCTTTCCGCCAATCCATCAACAAGTGCTTCGTTAGAAAGCTCGCTGTTATCATACGCACTCTGTTGTGCATATATCCAGTGGTATTGAGTTCACGCATGCCAGCATCAACGATCGGATAACCTGTCTTTCCGTCACACCACAACTGGAACTCTACTTCTGATTCTCTCCAAGGGATCTTATCATACTTAGCTCGAAATGCTTGACCGATCACATGCGGATAGTTCGACAATATCTGAGCATAGAAGTCCCTCCAAACCAATTCACTTAAATAAGTATCTGATAGATGGACGGCTTTAAGCGCCTTCTCTCTGATACTGATCGTACCAAAACGGAAGTGTATGCCCAGCTTTGAGGTACTATCTTCTAAGCCAGGAAAATTCCTTCTTTCTGCATAGTTCTTGATGACTTTTTGAGCTACATCAGTACCTGGTATCTCAATCTGACTTCGAGTAAAGCCCATTGATGATAACGAAGGCATCTCTTCCGGTTTAGTAGAAAAAAGCTGGGACAACTCGTCTTCACTTGGGTAAAAGGATTGGCCTTTAACTGAGTTGCGCATATAAAACTCCTCGAACTGTACTAACCACTTGCGCTTATAAGGTGTGAATACGGTATAAATCCCACCTGCGCCTGTAAGCACTTCGTCATTCTCAAATAACACATGGTCTTTGTAAGTGTGCAGCTCTATGTCATTAGCAGCCAAGATCTCCCTCAGCGTCTTATCTCTATCTTTGGCATAAGGCTCGTAATCATGGTTGGTGTACACGTTGTTAACCTTATGTTCTGAGATGATCTCTTTCCATACTTTTATCGGGTCTCCATACTTGATGATCAAATCGCTTCCTCGCTGATTGAGCGTAGACTTTATTTGCGAAAGCGTATCATGTATGAAGGTAACTCTTGCATCATCCTTAGGCAGCTCATCAAGGATATTGGTATCAAATATGAAGATGGGCATGACCTGATCCCCTGAAGTTAGGGCCTCATAAAGTCCATGATTGTCATGTAATCGCAGATCCCGTCTAAACCAAAACACTGATTTTGTCATATCTATCTTCAATAATTGATAATGTCTTGTGAATTATCCGCACAAGCCACTGTATCTAAACGTCAGGTTATATATTTGTTCAAAATTCTGTCCATGTATCGCACTGTTTTTCATGTGTCAATGTTTCTGGGTCTAATCACGCTATTATCTGTAAGCTGTCAGACTGAAGCTAAACAAACTATCTCTCCTGTTGATAGACTCTATCAGGAGTATGAGTTACAACCCAATGCTGAGCGAGCAGAAGTATACTTGGATTCTTTAGAGAGCTTTCTTCGTGCTAACATAGACAATGAAGAATTGATACAACCTCACCTGGAAAAAGGTGTGAAACTATCGATGGCACAAGGTATGCTTTCAAGAACATCTAACTATATATTGCCGCTCCTAAGACTATATCCTAACCTCAATGATAGAAAAGGATACCTAAGCAAACTTGGGGACATCATGTATACTTTGAGAAAGAGGCATGCATCGAGCATCGTGTATTCAGAATTGTTAAAAGCTTATCCTAATGATCCTGAATTAAAGAAAAAGGAGTCGTTGTTGGATTCTCTTTCTAAAGTCCATGACAACTATGTCAAGTACCTATTTGATCAGATATTAGTCAATCCTGATGAACTTGGCGTTAATAAGGCGGCATCACTCAAATATGTGGATGCAGTAGAAGCCTTAGCATTGGTATCGCCTAATGACACACTGGTCCCTGGCAACTTGTACACAGCAGCAGAAGTAGCTCGGAGTATGAGGACCTTTCCAAAGGCTATGAGTCTATATGATTGGTTGATCGATACCTATCCAAAGCACGACAAAACGCCGAATGCCTTGTTCATAAAAGGATTTATCCTTGAGCAAGATTATAATCGTCCTGAAGAAGCAAAGGAGCTTTATATAAGATTCGTTACAGAGTTTCCTGATCACGACATGGTAGAAAGTGCAAAGTTTTTATTGAAGAATCTTGGAAAGAGTGACAAGGAGATTCTACAAGAGATAGAAAACGCTAAACAGAATAATTAGTCAGCCACCAAAGTAGCGGTATCATAAGGCTTGAGTTTGTTGCCCTTCACTGAGACCTCAACGGTTATGCTATAACTTGACTTGGCGTTTTTGAAAACCTTGACCACTGATGTCAAGCCTTTGTATAAGACATTCTTCTCACCCCACTTTTCGATACCTGACTTCAAAGGCTCAAAGGCCATCTCAAACTCTCTGGTGATCACTTGATCTTCGGTGATCGACTCTCCGATATCAACTGATGATTCGTTGAGCACATACTCATCAATCAACTTGGCTTTTCTCCTTCCTCTGATGTACTTCTCTTTTAAGGTGAGCTGGACACTTTCGATATATTGATCGGACTGAGAACTGATAGAGTAACTTCCTCTGATCTCCTGTTCTTTAAGCTTAAAAGTCTCATCTATAGCAAGAGCGACCTTTACGCCTTCTATACCCAACCAATCTTTTACTTTTTTAAATATTGCCATGAGTATGGAAATTACTAATTATTAAAAACATCCTGACAGAAATCCGATGAACCTGCACCGATAACTGACTGAGCGCTTGAGATAAACGACAACAGATGAGGATATGTCATACTGCTTCTAAGCCCATTTTCTCGCCCAACTTAATCATGTACTCTTTGGCTTCATCCGGGTCATTGGCCAGCTCACCATCGAGTATTGCTTCTCTCATGGCTGTTTTGATATCCCCGACTACACGTGATGGAGATATCCCAAAAGTCTTCATGATCTCTTCTCCTGTGATAGGTGGTTGCCAGTTGCGCATACGGTCATTCTCCTCAACTTCAACCATCTTCTTCTTAACCAACTCATAGTTAGAAAGATACTGACGCATCTTGTTGGCATTCTTAGTAGTTATATCAGCTTGGCACAACTTCATCAAGTCATCTATATCCTCCCCTGCATCAAAAAGCAATCTTCTAATCGCAGAGTCAGATATGTTTTCTTTAGTTAGACTAATAGGACGTAAATGAAGCCTAACCAACTTTTGGACATACTTCATTTTCTCATCTAGTGGTAGCTTCAGTTTTCTAAATATCTTAGGTGTCATGTTAGCACCTACTGCATCATGGCCATGAAAAGTCCACCCCGCTTTTTTGTCAAATCTTTTGGTCCTTGGTTTTCCAATATCGTGCATCACCGCTCCCCATCGAAGCCATAAGTCGTTAGAGACTCTTGCAACATTATCTAACACTTCTATGGTGTGAAAGTAGTTGTCTTTATGCCCGCGGCCATCTACGTAGTCTACTCCTTTCAATTTATAAAACTCTGGAAAGATAATCTCACAAAGCCCTGTTGTCAAGAGTAACCTCCATCCGACAGAAGGTATGGGTGACATTATAATTTTGTTTAGCTCAGTCGTGATGCGTTCTTGAGAGATGATCTTGATGCGCTCTACGTTTCTTTGGATGCCTCCAAATGTTTCTTCATCAATATCATAATCTAACTGGCATGCAAATCTTACTGCTCTCATCATCCTCAAGGGATCATCAGAGAAGGTTATATCAGGGTCATTGGGCGTACGGATGATACGTTTTTCGGTATCTGCTATACCATCAAATGGATCTAAGAAAGCTCCAAAGTCTTCGCCACTTATCTTTAGTGCCATAGCATTGACACTAAAGTCTCTTCGCTTCTGGTCATCTTCTAAAGTGCCAGGAGATACTGATGGCTTTCTACTATCTGCACTATATGATTCTTTACGAGCACCTACGAACTCTACATCCAGTCCTTTATAATTGAGCATGGCTGTGCCATATCTTTTAAATATGGTTGGGTGCTTTAGATTCAAAATCTGTGCAACACTACTTGCTATCAATATACCATCACCCACGATAACTACATCCAGATCCTGAGTAGGCCTATTTAGAATGCGATCTCTCACATAGCCACCAACGAGATAAGCATCCAAAGAAACTTCATCTGCTGCCTTTCTGATGGCATCAACAACAGCTTGCTCTATATCGTTAAACGAAAAATCCAATTCTTCTAATTGTAATCAAATATTGTAAGTGAGCATTAGGCCAGAACTTCAGTATCGGCATAACGATGAGCGATCTCATCCAAAGTGGCAAAAAGAGTCTCAGGGCTATGCTCAGTTACCAAAATGCTTCTGTAAGATTTTATTTGGGGTAAGCCACGGAAGTAGTTGCTATAATGTCTTCGCATCTCTAATACACCTAACTTCTCCCCTTTCCATTCTAAGCTTCTGTTTAGATGTTCACGAGCTGCTTCTACTTTCTCTTCTATTGTCGGAGGAGCTAAAAGCTCTCCAGTCCTGAAGTAGTGCTTAATCTCTCTAAATATCCAAGGATTGCCTATACTTGCTCTTCCGATCATGATACCATCAACACCATACTTGTTTTTATAAAGCATAGCTTTCTCTGGACTATCTATATCACCATTGCCTATGATAGGTATGTGTACCCTCGGATTTTCTTTTACTTCTTGGATGTAAGACCAGTCTGCTTCACCCTTATACATCTGCTTACGTGTCCTACCATGAATGGAAAGCGCCTTTATGCCAACATCCTGTAGACGTTCTGCCACTTCGGAGATCTTGATGGTGTTGTCATCCCATCCTAATCTCGTTTTTACGGTTACTGGAAGATTCGTCGACTTTACAATCGCTTCAGTCAGCGATACCATTCTTGGTATATCTTGAAGGATCCCAGCTCCTGCCATTTTACAGACCACCTTTTTTACTGGACAACCAAAGTTAATATCCAATACTTCTGGCTGCGCTTCTTCAACGATCTCGGCTGCCCTCCGCATAGAGTCTAACTGAGCACCAAAAATCTGTATGCCGATAGGTCTTTCCTCATCATAGATATCTAACTTCTGGACACTTTTGTGCGCATCACGGATGAGACCTTCCACAGAGATAAACTCCGTGTACATCATATCACAACCTTCTCGCTTACACAAAGCCCTGAATGGTGGATCGGAAACATCCTCCATGGGAGCTAAAAAGAAAGGAAACTCTTCAAACTTTACTTCGCCTATCGAAAACACAACTTCACTTTATGATTATTACAAAGGTAGACCTTATCTAAAAAAGAATACCGACTTCTTTTACTTTAAAGAATACTCATAAATATTTGATGCTCAAATGGTTATGTGTAATTTATAGATAAGCCATGATAATAAATCAATGAGATTTCTTTAATATTTCGTTAAAGAAGTTAATCCCACATATTATTTGGCCTCTTTTCGCTGTTATAGAACCATTAGATAGTTTTTTCATACAATTCGGCAGAAGCTTACCATTACGGTAGGCTTCTTTTTATTTGAGGTAGTTGATAATTCTTAAGATGATATTGATCAAGATACTTGCTAATACCATTGTTGTAATCGGAAAGTAAAATGAGAAGTTCTCTTTCTTAATCCGGATATCCCCAGGAAGATTACCAATCCATCTTAACTTGTCACCAAAAAAGTAGAAGGTTATACCTACTATCACCAAGAACAATCCAATGACAATGATCCACTTTGCGGATTGTTGATTCATGAAGATTTAGCCTTAGCCCAGAGATCTTTAGCATATACTCCTCTATCTATCAACTCCAATATCCTCTTTTTTACAAATGGCTTATCTTTTTGATATGTGACTCCAAACCATTCTTCATCGCAACTCACAACATCAACTTCTTTCTCTCCAGTTGCGATTAAGTGCTCAACTAATAAAGGAATGAAAAATTCTGACTTGGGCTTATCACCGTCCTTCTCAAGGAACTCTTTGAACTGAGCTTCGCAATAATCAAAGTAGTCTGGTTGAAAACCCCAAAAGTTCATAGAAACAATTGTATCTGGAGAAAGCGACTCAGTGCCGTCACCATCTGGGTAAACAATCTGTTTGTTCTCATCAAAACCAATCTTCAATGTCTCAACGATACTTTTCAGCTTGTTTTTGTTATCTGTAGCACATACTCCTCTGTTTACAGTCCCATGATCACTCATCGTCTTCATAAGGTTATATCCGATTAAGGAGTATGTTCCCTCTTCTGAAGCTTCTAAATGGTCATATACATTCTGATAAGCACCTCTACCATAGAAATCATCAGCATTGATAACCACAAATGGTTCGTTAACAACCTTTCTCGCTACCCATACGGCATGAGCTGTTCCCCATGGCTTTTCTCTGGTTTTGTCATATATGGATCCCTCAGGCACATCATGGATGTCCTGAAAAACAAACTCGACATCGATCTTATCTTCAAACTTTCCTTTGAAGAACTCCCTAAAGGCTTCGTTAAATGATTCTCTGATGACAAAGACTACCTTGCCAAATCCAACTTCTATAGCGTCATATATACTGTAGTCTAATAGTGTTTCTCCACTCGGACCGAAAGCATCCATTTGTTTCAGCCCGCCATAACGGCTTCCCATCCCTGCTGCAAGTACTAATAGCGTAGGTTTCATGTCTTTATATTAATCAGCCACAAATATCTAAAATCAGAAGGACATATGTCAAAAAAGCATCATAAGTCTATAATAATCCTCCATTGTGACGCGAAACTAGCATTAACCCTCAGTGACCTCCCAGATATTAGTCGTCTTATAAACTAATAGCAGCAATCTATATATGGATCAAAAACATATATTAATTTTACGAGCTGTTAAACTGTAAATCAACGAAAAATAGAGGCGTCAAGATTACATATTACATAAATTTGTTATGTATATTTGCTTGATGTAAAGCGTATTAGTAGATTATGATGAGGATTTTATCATTGTTTGTTGTCTTGTTTCTTGTAAGCTCGTGTAATAAAGACGTCGTATCGGACGATGTACAAGTCGATTTAGACCTTAAGAGGCTGATCTCTACGGCTTCTCCTTCTGGAAATTATCGAAATTTTATTCTGGCGTCTGAGGATGAACTGGACAAGATACCCCAAGACATAAGAAACCCACTTACCGCTGTTAAGGTAGAACTAGGTAAGATGCTGTTTTATGATACTGGATTAGCAAAAGGAGCAAAGTTTTCTCAAGGACAAGGGACTTACTCATGTGCGAGCTGTCATATCCCGGAAGCTGGCTTTAGAGCAGGAGCACCACAAGGAGTAGCTGATGGCGGAAAAGGATTTGGTATAAACGGAGAAGGTCGTCTCAAGGTGGCTCAGTATGATGAAAGTGATCTTGACGTACAAAGTGCGCGTCCATTAAGCCTTATTAACGTGGCTCATGTAACCAATACTTTTTGGAATGGTCAGTTCGGTGGAGAAGGTGTCAATGTTGGCACTGAGAGTGTATGGGATCAAAGAGAAGATACTGAAAGAAACAGTCTGGGATACAAAGCAATTGAAACACAAAATATTGAAGGAGTAGAAACGCATAGATTTGAATATGATCAAGAGCTTCTTGAAGAACTTGGATACATCGAGTTATTTGATGAATCGTTCCCTGAGATAAGAGATGATCAGCGATACAGTGCCTTCACTGCATCGCTGGCATTGTCCGCATATCTACGAACGATCAACTCTTCTCAAGCACCTTTTCAAAAGTGGCTGAAGGGAGATCATGATGCGATGTCTTACGAAGAGAAAGAAGGGGCTTCACTTTTCTTTGGAAAAGCAAGATGCGCCAGTTGCCACTTTGAACCTAATATGGGATCAACAGAGTTTCATGCACTCGGAGTAAAAGATATGTATCAACGCAGTAGCTTCAATACTTCTGCTCAGGATCGTCGTAACTTAGGAAGAGGAGGCTTTACCCTCGATAGTGAAGACAATTATAAGTTTAGAGTTCCTCCTATTTATAACATGGGTGATTCTCCGTTTTACTTTCATGGATCAAGTAAGTTGACTTTGGAGCAGGTTATTGATTATAAGATAGCTGCGCAATCAGAAAATCCAAACATCCCAAATAGCTTGCTATCTGATAAGTTTAAGCCTATAGATATTACTGAGAAAGAAAGAAAGGCTCTCTTGCAATTCTTACTCAAGTCTCTACGTGACCCTAATCTAAAGAGGTTTAAACCGGATGCTGTTCCTTCTGGCAATTGCTTCCCCAACAATGATTATGACTCCCAAGTTGATCTTGGATGTATCTAAGAATTAATCGATTTCTGGTTCATATTTAGGTTGGAGATACCATGCATTTGGGGCAATGTTATCCTTGACTTTCGTTAAATACTCATCCAAGTCTTGACTTAAGCAGTCGAAGGTTATAATGACCCTGCTTCCCTCATCAAAAGATACTATCTCACTGTAGTAACCTTCTGTTAAAACACGCTCCATCATATTGATGGCATTGTCCTTATCTCTAAAAGAACCCACAGTGATTTTACATCCATCTTCTATTATATCCTGAGTAAGCACATGTCTATACTTTTCAAGTCTTGGATTATCGAAGATCTTTATGGACTCATCTATAGTTAGTGGATTGATATCATCTTCAGCCCTTGTTAACGCTTTACTATTTACTTGTTCAGTGGGAACTGCAGGCGGATGGCTCGAACATTGTTTGTAAAGGACAGTCATGCCAATAATCCCCGCTACTAAGAGCAATAATGGCACTATATAGTTCATCCATCCTCGAGCTTCTGTTGATACTGAGATAGCATCTTTATATGGCTTAGGTGTATGCACCTGCTGCTTAAGTTCTGATTCAGCCTCTGCTATACTTGCTTCGACTTCTGAGCCTTGAAGTTTTGATACTGGTTGAGCTACTGCTTCAGTTGTTGGACTTTCTGATGCGGCATCAGCAGCAGTATGCTCTTTCAAATGAAGTGTCGGAAGATAGATACCTGCAGATGCTGTACTTTTAATGACTATTGTGATGTTTGTTTGTCCTTCCTTGTTTAGCTTATTTACGAAAGTGAGCAATAGATTGTAATCATCATCCGATAGCCAACTATCTGATCGAGCCTTAAGCAAAGAGTTAGAAGACACCTTATCATCAGCTGTGAAGCGAAAATCTAAGTGAGGAGGAGCAACAGAGGCTGATTGATTTTTATCATCTGATTCGGTCAGTTCTGCAGATATATGATGTAGCTCGATTATACCTACACCATTCAACTCAATGACCTGATAATGGTCGAGAAGAGAGAATAGAAGAGAGGATAACTGAGAATCAACGTGCAAATCCGTTTATTTGTAACCCGGTGAATAATATAACTCTGTCATCAGAATAAGTAAGATTAGCAAACATACAAAAGAGTCAACTACAGATATGATAAGAAGCAAATCAACTGCACTTTACGAGGAAGCAAAGAAATATTTCCCAGGAGGCGTGAACTCCCCAGTAAGAGCATTTAAATCTGTCCACGGTGCCCCATTGTTTATCAAAAACGCCAATGGAGCCTTGTTATACGATGAGGATGGCAATTCATTTATAGATTTTTGTTGTTCGTGGGGGCCACTTATTCATGGTCATAATCACCCTGGCATCAAAGAAGCCGTAATCAGAACTATAGAAAATGGGATGAGCTTTGGTGCGCCAACTGTACTGGGTACTGAGCTGGGTCGCACCATGATAGAGCACCATAGATATCTTGATAAGGTAAGATTTGTAAGTTCAGGTACAGAGGCGGTTATGTCTGCGATCAGGTTAGCCAGAGGCTATACGGGTAAAAACAAGGTTATAAAGTTCGATGGCTGCTATCATGGCCATGTTGACTCTCTAATGGTCAAGGCGGGCTCTGGACTTGCGACATTCGGCACTTCATCATCTGCCGGCGTCCCAGAATCCCTTGCGAATGAAACCATAGTCGTCAACTTAAATGATCTTCAAGCTATAGAGGACACTCTGATAGAACATGCTAAGGACATAGCTTGTATCATCATGGAGCCTGTACCGGCTAACAATGGTCTTCTTCTTCAAGATCAAAACTTCTTAGTCTGGATCAGAAAGCTTTGCGATGATCACAATGTGCTCTTGATATTTGACGAAGTCATCTCTGGTTATAGAGTTGGAGCAGAAGGTGCTTCTGGATATTATAGCGTCGAGCCAGATCTTCTGACATTTGGAAAGATCATCGGAGGTGGTCTTCCTGTTGGCGCTTTTGGCGGACGAGCGGATATCATGTCTCATGTATCTCCAGATGGTCCTGTGTATCAAGCAGGAACACTTAGCGCGAACCCAGTAGCCATGTCTGCGGGATTAGCAAGTCTGAAGGCTTGTCTGGCCCATGGCTTTTATGAAGGATTGGAACAAAAGACTGGTGTACTGGTTGGGCGCTTAAGGGATCACATCGATGCGAAAGGATATGACATGTCTGTTGTGACCATTGGCTCCATATTCTGGTTAGCCTTTACAAAAGATAGAATTAGTTCTTCTGATCAAATCGATCCAAAAAGTATGGACTTGTTCAAGAAGCTACATGCATATCTCTTAGAGCATGGCGTCTATCTGGGACCGTCTGGATACGAAGTGGGCTTTGTGTCCAATGCACATACAGAGAAGACGCTTGAGAAAGCAGCTACTATCATTTGTGCAGGTTTAGATCATACATTTAATTTGTAGATGGCACGTTGGTTATCTATAGGAGTTATCACTTACATGATCTTAGGGATCATCTGGTGGGGCATGCTCTTATTTAGAAAAAACCAAGAAGTATATGACACCCAAGTGAAGTTCAGTCAGTCATCTGAAGAGATCGCAACATTTGAAAAAAGACGATCGCGGCAAAACACTATGGTCATTGGAGAAGGAGCAGTTTTAGCTCTTTCGTTATTAGTGGGTATATACATCATCAACAGAAGTGCTAAGCGCGAAATCCAAAGTGCAAACCAACAAAGTAACTTTCTACTTTCTGTCTCTCATGAGTTGAAATCACCAATTGCATCAATTAAGTTAGCGCTTCAGACATTGATACGTCCAGGACTTCCTGCTGAGAAAGAAAGTAAGTTTTTGCACTCTGCCATTAATGATACTAATAGATTAGAAAAACTGGTGCAAAACATATTGCTCTCGGCTAATATAGAAGATAAGGACATAGAATTATATAAAACTGAAGTTGATATCCCCGCCTTAGTTAGAAAGTTGGTCAACCAGTTTCATACAGAATATCCAAACCACACCATAGAAGTAGAATCCAATGATAATGCCGTAACTATCTCAGCAGATGAACAACACTTAAAGCAGGCCATTGTCAATCTTATAGACAATGCCATCAAGTATTCTGCTTTTGAGCAGCCAATAATGATAACGCTTAGCAACGCAAAGAAGCAAGTCTCTGTAAAGATTTCTAATTACGGATCACCAATAGAGAATAGCGATAAATCTAAGATATTTGAAAAGTTCTATCGGGTAAAGAAGAGTGACATAAGAGAAAAAGAAGGAACGGGTATCGGATTATATATAAGCAAAGAAATAGTAGAAGCGCACAGGGGGACGATACAAGTTGATAGTTCGAACGGTATGAATCATTTTACAATTAGTCTGCCATATGCATAAGAACGGACTTACTGCTATGATTGTAGAAGACGAGGAGCACATCGCTGACTTACTTGAGACCAACCTAACCATAGATGGATATCAAACGATTGTATGTGATCTTGGAGAGAAGGCCGTAGAAACAGTAAAGTTTCAACATGTTGACATTGTACTTCTTGATGTGATGCTGCCAGACAGCAGTGGTATAGACATCTGCAGGAGTATCAAGCATATCAGACAAGACATCCCAATCCTTATGCTTTCGGCACTGGGCCAATCATCAGATAGAATTAAAGGTTTAAAATCAGGAGCAGATGACTATCTGCCCAAGCCATTTGAATTAGAAGAGCTCACGCTTCGGATGAACAATCTCATTGATCGCTTTGGTATCGACAAGACAATAAAAAATGAAATTGAGCTCGGAAGCGCAGTCATTAACTTTGACCAATATACGATCAATAGAGATACTGCTCATCACAAGTTAACTTCTAAGGAAGCTCTGCTTTTAAAATTTATAGTTGAACATCGAGGCGAAGTTATCAGTCGTCAACTTATCCTTGATGAAGTATGGGGATTTGAACGATTTCCAAATAGCAGAACTATTGATAATTTTATAGCCACGTTTAGAAAGTTCATAGAGGAGAACCCAGGTGAGCCTCAGATTATTACTACGGTAAGAGGTGTTGGTTATAGGATTAGCTAAGTCTAATTTTTAATAGGATTTTTAGTTAGTCATACTTTTCTAACTCACGAGTCCCTTCAATTGTAACGGCTATTGTTGCTAAAGGTGGAGCGATAAATGCTCCAAGAATAGGAATCGCTAAAATCAAGACATACACGATTCCATTTCCCACCAACATGCCTTTCTCACTTTTCATAAACCTGACTGTGTCTCTATAACTAAAGTGTCGTTCTGCCCAAAAGTCAGCATTACCAAATCCTGCAAAATAACTTTGAACCATCAGGATCAAAACTCCAGATGCAATGCCTACCAAAGGAATAAGACTGAATAAAAGTAGCAAGCCAGTAAGCATCAGTTCTCGTATAATGTTTCTAAAATTAATACGAAGACTTCTGATCAAGTCAGGTATGATATTGACTGCCACGCTTCTATTAGTTTCAAAACCCGTAAGATCTTGTTCCAACTTTTCTGAGAGTGCGCTCATGATAGGGGCAGTGAAGATCAACATCAGATATTTGAATATACTCAAGAAGAGCACACTCGATAAGATATAAGAGAACCATGAGCCTATATTGAAACTCCATCCTATATCCCATGGGATAACTGATTGCACCCATGAGGAGAGTGAAGGTGTAAACGCTGTGATAAGATAGTACGCAACCACAAACAAGAGAATACCAATAAGCCCAGAATAAATAAAGTACTTGCCATACCCTCTCTTTGAGACAAATGACAACGCCCTTACGTAGGCCACAATACTAGAAATGAAGCTTCCAATCATAGTTCGAATATATATTGCGACAAAGACACTAGAGTAGAGTTATGGATAAATACTAGAAAAATATAGATAAACATTTTGACCAAATGCTTTAATTGCTACTTTCACACACGAGACAATCTAAAAATCAAAGCAAAAACTAACAACAATGGCCAGTAAGAAAAAGATACTTAATAAGGTAAAGATTCTCTTAACTCAGACTTTTGATGATCCAGAGAAGGCATTTAAGTTCTTTGATAAAGATGAAGATGGAAGCTTGACTAAGAAAGAGCTCAAAAAGTTACTTAAGACAGCTGGTGTAGGAGGTTTTATCTCTGGCGTTGCAGCAAAGCAAATGATCAAAGGGCTTGACAAAAGTAAGGACAAGAAGCTTGATTGGACGGAGTTTAAGAAAGCGGTAGACTCGCTCCTGAAAGGAGACAGCTAACTACTCAGGATACAGTAAGTACTTCGCTCTCACCATCTTAAAATCTTGGAGACCTGATTGCCAGCTTTCCCTGATCTGATCTATAGATAATTGTTCTTTCACCTGGCTCATTAAAGTTGCGCTTCCTGATAGTTTGTTGAAGAAGTTGCTCTTTAAGAAGAATGGATCTTTTGATAAACTTGTTGTTTTGTATGCGTTTACCAGATGAGATAGATCTAACTCCTTTTGGTTAAATATGTCCTCGGAAGTTAAGGCTCGAAGGTCTCTTCCTTTGCAGAGCTTTCCTTCGTGTTTCGGGTACTTGGAGGATGTCATAGACACTGGCGTAAATGCATATGTACCATCCATACCTGGATGACCATAGATCTGAAACTGGCTATTAGTTCCTCGACCAGCGCTTATAACTGTTCCTTCAAAGAAACAGAGTGATGGATACAGTAGTATAGATCTCTGATTAGGAAGATTAGGTGATGGAGGTATCGGCAAAGTATATGGCGTACTGTGCGTATAGTCTCCTGTTATCTTCACCACTTCTAATTGACACTTGATGCCGTCTTTCATCCAGCCTTCTCCATTGATCATCTGTCCATACTCTCCTATTGTCATCCCGTAAACAACAGGTACAGGATGCATGCCCACAAATGACGTGAAGCCTTCTTCTAATACAGGTCCATCGATGTAATGTCCATTGGGATTAGGTCTGTCTAATATGATTACTTCTTTGCCACCTTCTGCAGCTGCTTCCATCACGTAATGCAATGTTGAGATGTATGTATAGAATCGAGCACCTACATCCTGGATATCAAAGACAACAACATCCAAGACATCAATGTCCTCGGATTTAGGCTTCTTTGTTTTGCCATACAATGATCTAATCGGCGTCTTGCCCTTGTATAAACCATCTTTGATCTCTTCGCCGTTGTAAGCTGTCCCTTTAAAGCCATGCTCTGGAGCAAAGATCATCTGTACATCAACTCTTTCTGACATAAGCCGATCAACTAGATGCGTCTCATCGAT
>CALIHL010000066.1 GCA_938022935.1 uncultured Saprospiraceae bacterium | reverse complement strand
CCAGCTCCATCTATGAGTGCACTATTACTACTCACGGTAAATATGTTACCACTGATCCTTCCAACCATTCTTTGGACTTTGGAAGGGTATATCTCGTTAGCTCTACCATCAAGATACATGTAAGGAGAGTCAATAGTTTGCCATTTAGATAGTGGTGGTTCTCCGGATATGAGGACGATGATTGGGCCCCATATCGTCTGGCCATTGATACGCTTCTGCAAGAGGTAGTCGTACCTTTTAAACAGCTTATGGAGCCGTCTTAGCGCCTTCTTTTTCTTCGTTTTTAAGTCTATCATCAAAGTGAGCTGTGTGCTGTCATTGGCAAAGACAAACCCCTTATGACTCGTTACGATACTATCCAATGGAAGAAAGTAGAGTTCTTCTAGGCTGGGCTTATCCTTACAGTCTTCACGATCATGACTGACTCTTAGCTTTCTACCTACGGGATGGATGTCTACTTCAACACTCGTAAATCCATGGGACAGAGCATCAAAAAGTGGTCTAACATGCTCATAGTCATTATGTGCATGGCCTTCATGTATCAACTGTGCGTTTAAGGCAAATGAGCTCATTGTAACAAAGACAAATGACGCTACCAGAGAATAGATCGAGCTTCCCAGTTTTGCCATTTTGTATGTTAAGAAAGTCATAGTAATTATCTATGTCGGAAGTATATCAGAAAGGTAAGGTAAATATGAAGAGGATCCCTCACTAATAGTATTCGTATTATTACTTTCTGTAATCTGTAGGAATGGTATATTTGCACCTCAATCATCCTGAGTACAGTGACTACATTAGAATCATACGATGCCTATCTTGATAAATGTCTGGACATCTTCTTAAAGAAGAATACCGACTACGGTACGTCATGGCGCGTACTCAGACCTTCTTCCATAACTGATCAGATCCTCATCAAGATCTCAAGACTAAGATCCATAGATGAGAAAGGCGAACAAAAAGTTAATGACCCTATCGAGGGAGAATTTTTTGGGCTGATAAACTATTCTGTAATGGCATTGATACAATTATCAGGTACAGCTGATATTGAGAAAGATATGACGGTGGAAGACCTAAAACAGGCATATGTGAACCAACGATCTATAGCTCGAGCGTTGCTCAGTCAGAAGAATCATGACTATGGTGAAGTATGGAGGATGATGCGTCTATCCAGTATCATCGATATCATCTTGATGAAAGTTCATCGAATGAAAAGTATCGAAGAGCAAGGTGGCAAGACGATCATCTCTGAAGGGTTGGATGCTAACTACCTCGATATTATAAACTACTGTGTATTTGGCTTAGTCAAATTAGAAGAAAAAAGATAACAACATGACGCTCAGTACTATTGTAATCTATGTAGCTCTTGCAGCTATACTGTTAACCTTAATCACATATTACGGACTTGGCAAGAAGGATCATCCTCTGATGTCATATGTCCAAAACTATGTAGGTGCGTTTTTTATATTTTCAGGTTGGGTCAAGGCAGTTGATCCTCTTGGAACTGCCTATAAAATGGAAGATTATTTCAATCAGTTCGAATTTGTATTTGAAGAGACATGGTTTAGTTTCATCACACCAATCTTTCCCATACTTACTGACTATTCTGTTGGCTTTTCAGTATTTGTAATTGTATTTGAGATTGTATTAGGTGCGATGTTGATATTGGGCCATAAGCCAAAATTTACAGCCTGGGCGTTATTGATCCTCGTAATATTCTTTACAGTGCTTACTGGATTTACTTATCTGACAGGCTACGTGCCTGGAGATGCTAACTTTTTTAGTTTTTCAGATTGGGGGGCCTTCAACGAGAATAACATGAAGGTTACGGACTGTGGATGCTTTGGGGACTTTATAAAATTAGAACCGTTAGTTTCATTTAAAAAAGATCTTGTATTGCTAATACCAGCATTGTTCTTTTTGTTTAAGTCCAAGAACATGCATACTCTCTTTTCTAAAACTGTTAGAAACATAGTTGTAACTGTAACCACTTTAGGCTTGACATACTTCTGCATCAGTAACTTCCTGTGGGATATACCTGGCAATGATTTCAGACCATTTAAAAAAGGAGTGAATATTGCTGCACAGAAACAATTAGAAGAAGATGCAGTGGCTAATGTTCAGATCACAGAAGCTGTACTAACCAATAAGGCTTCAAAAGCGGTAACGGTCCTTCCTTATAGCCAATATATTTCTTCATTTAAAGACTATCCCAAAGAAGAATGGTCTGTGGATTATAACCAGACTGAGCCAACCGTGCCTCATTCTAAGATTAGTGAGTTTGCGATAGCCAATGAGGAAGGTGATGCACTGGATGAAGAGATTCTGGGCAGCGAAGAGCCTATGATCATGCTTGTAGCACATAAGTTATATGGTGATGCCAGCCCGAGTACGCGTATTGTTAAAGACACGACTTATCGGATGGACACGATCTTCCAACGAGATGGCACTATGATCACACAACGGTCTATATCATCTGTTAATGAAAGAACTGAGGACTACATAGACTATCTATGGAAAGACTACTACACTGAGCGATATGATGAGGTTATTAAACCATTTGTGGAAGCGGCAAGATCTGATGGCTTAAAAGTAGTCTTAGCAGCTGGAGGAGATTTTGAAAGAATCAATGACTTTAAGAACGACATGGGCATGGATATCGAATATGGAGAAGCTGATGACTTGTTGTTGAAGACAATCGTTAGGTCAAACCCCGGTATTGTTCTGATGAAAGGGGGTAAACTCGTAGATAAATGGCACTTTAAACAGCTGCCAAAATTTAAAGAGGTGAAAGAATCTTATTTGCAGTAGTAAGTGATAGAATATTATACCTTTGTCATATATATAGAATTTGAAATATATAGATGTTAAGTAGAAGGAGCGTACGCATAAAAGCAATGCAATTGCTCTTCTCAGTGAATAGAGATGAGCAATTGGATGTCGTTGAGGCCAAAAAGAGATATTGGTCCTCAATCGAAGATACCTTTCGATTGTTTGTGCTCAACTTGCACGTGATACTCAATGTCACTTCGACAGCAAGTACAGATCTCGAAAAGAGAAAGTCCAAAAGATTACCTTCAGATTTTGATAAAGCATTTTCAGATAAGCTGTATAACAACTCTTTGATTAAGAATCTTGAGCAGAACAAGGTCTTAAAAAAGAAGGTCAAGGAGTTAGGCTTTGACAAAAGCATGAACGTAGATTACTGTAAGAAGATCTACGATGACTTCGCTAAGACTGAGGCATATATCAACTATATACAGAAAGAAAGTACCAAGCAGGATCATATAGATATTCTCTTGGAGCTTTTTAGATTTTGCCGACAGAATGAACTCTTCAATGAGATCATGGAAGATCACTATGGTACTTGGCAAGATGATAAAAGTGTAGTGATCGGTTCGATTAAGAAGACCATCAAACGAGTACCGGTAGTTGAGGATGACTTCATCATGGAGTTTTATCCTTCTGATGAGACAGTCAACGAGTTTGGCTTTCAACTGCTGGAGAATACCTTAAATGGAGACGCTGAGTTGCTTAAGCATATCGAACCAACTCTTAAGAATTGGGATAGCGAGCGTCTTGCGATCATAGATATGATCTTGTTAAAGATGGCTACTTGTGAGTTTATCTTCTTTGAGAGTATCCCTACTAAGGTTACAATCAATGAATACATCGACATAGCAAAGAACTATAGCACCGCCAAAAGTAAAGACTTTATTAATGGGGTTTTGGACCGCATAATGAAGGATTTTAGTGAAAACGGTCTGATCAAAAAGTCAGGTCGAGGACTACAAGAATAAACATGTCACTTACCGCCCAACCCGATGTTGTACATATATTGGATTTTGGATCTCAGTATACGCAGCTCATCGCCCGCAGAGTGCGAGAACTCAATGTCTACTGCGAAATAAGACCATACAATACAGACCTCAACAATCTTGAAGGAGCAAAAGCGATCATCTTATCAGGCAGCCCTTGTTCTGTCAATGGTGATCGACGGTTAGATGTAGACTTATCTAAACTGGTATCTATCGCACCAATACTTGGGGTTTGCTACGGTGCTCAGTATATAGCTGATACGTATGGAGGCACGGTAGCTCCTTCTGAAAAGAGAGAATACGGTAAAGCAACGATCAGCATAGAAGCTGGTAGTGAGCTTTGGCAAGACATGCCAGATAACAGTCAAGTATGGATGTCTCATGCAGATACGATCCTTAAACTTGGAGAAGGTTTTGATCTGATCGCTAAGACTTCGAGTATACCTGTTGCGGCATTTAGCTACAGCAAAGAAGTTAACCCGATATATGGTATCCAGTTTCATCCTGAGGTA
This sequence comes from uncultured Saprospiraceae bacterium, assembly GCA_938022935.1. Taxonomy (GTDB): domain Bacteria; phylum Bacteroidota; class Bacteroidia; order Chitinophagales; family Saprospiraceae; genus JAJRXG01. The sequence continues at coordinate 7,803 of CALIHL010000066.1, read as the reverse complement.
ACACACTCTTTAGATGGTCTACAGATCTTAAAAAACTTTTTAGTAGGCGTTTGTGGAGTGAAGCAAGGCTGGACTTCTGAGTCATTTGTGGAGCAAGCTATAGAAGACATACGTAAGAAAGTAGGAAGCGATCAAGTGTTACTTGGTATATCCGGTGGTGTCGACTCTACAGTTGCCGCTATGTTGATACACCAGGCGATTGGTGATCAACTTACGTCATTTTTCATCAATAATGGGCTTTTACGCAAGGGAGAGTTCCAAGATGTACTCGATAAGTATGAAGAACTCGGTCTCAATGTCAATGGCATAGACGCTAGCGAAGAGTTTTTAACTGGGCTTGATGGCGTCTCAGATCCAGAGCGAAAGAGGAAGGTTATCGGAAAGACATTCATAGATGTTTTTTTAAGAGAAGCTGAAAAGCTCGATAATATAAAGTGGTTAGCGCAAGGAACGATCTATCCTGATGTGATAGAGTCTGTGAGTGTCAATGGCCCATCAGCTACAATCAAGTCTCATCACAATGTTGGTGGGTTACCAGATTATCTTGATTTAGAACTTCTTGAGCCACTTAGGATGTTGTTTAAAGATGAGGTCAGAAGGGTAGGAAGAGCGGTAAAACTACCAGACATGTTTGTCGATAGACATCCTTTTCCTGGACCGGGGCTTGCGATTAGGGTTTTGGGCGAGATCAGTCGAGAGAAAGTCCGCTTGTGCCAAGAAGCTGATGCCATATACATAAATCTTCTTAAAAGCAGTGGCTGGTATGATAAGGTTTGGCAAGCAGGAGCTATCCTATTGCCCGTTAAGAGTGTAGGTGTTATGGGAGATGAGCGAACTTATGAGTATACTTGTGCCCTACGCGCTGTAAACTCTAAGGATGGTATGACTGCAGAGTGGAGTCCACTACCATATGAGTTGCTTGCGGAGATATCTAATGAAATAATTAACTCAGTAAAAGGTATAAACAGAGTCGTTTATGATATCAGTACGAAGCCTCCGGCAACTATCGAATGGGAGTAATTGGTGCTTCACACTGGCATTACTATTTGTTCTAACCAGTTGCTCTAGCCCAACAACGTCAACAGCACGTACTAAGGTCATCAAGCCAGAAAAGAAAACTACAACCGTAGAAGAAGAAGTTATACCTATAGATACGATAGCTTGGACTGTAGTATCAGAAGAAGAATATCCACCCATAGAAACTGATGCGAAGGTTGCTGCTTACGGATTAGAAAAAATAGCAAAAGACGAATATCGGATAGCTTTACTGCTTCCGATGAAGATCAAGCAGGATATCCCTTCTCTTAACGCTATCAATAGAAAATTTGCCGATTTTTACACTGGCATAAAGATGGCTGCGCAAGATGATCATGATGTACGTGCTCAAGTTGATGTGTACTACACAGATAGAGAAGAAGCGAAGTTAGACGAGATACTTTCTGAGCTTCAATACAATATGCCGGATGTCATAGTCGCCAGTTATGCAAGTAAGCTAATTGCAAAAACCGCTGCCTTTGGAGCAGTAAATAGAATCCCTGTGATTAGTCCTTGGAGTTCGAACCCTAAGATAACTACAGAGAATGTATTTTACCTTCAGATGCGTCCAAGTATCGAACAATATTATACAGGAATCATAAAGCATGTACAGCAGAACTATCTAAAAGATGAGGTGCGGATCGTGCAGCGATTGGATGGCTCAGATAGAGCAAAAATTAGACTGCTTCATAAAGTTCAAGAAGAGCTATCTGAACTACCAGTTATAACACCTTATGAGACATTTGACGTTGAGTTAGATTCTTTGATGAATGCTGAGGCCAGTGTATTTGATACAGCTTTGGTGCAAGAGGTAAAGGCGTTTATAGTCCCGCATTATAATAGAACAGATGAGTCTTTTGTATACACATGCTTACGCAAAATGTATGGTGAGAAACTCGGTCGAGACTTCCAAGTATATACAATGCCAGTGGCTCTTAACGCTGAAAGTATCGATGTCAACTTATTGAAAAACTTAAGTGTTAGAACAGCAGAGTTTAGATTTCCTAATAAGCAAAACTCTGAAGTCCAGCAATTTAGAAAATCATTTTTCGAGACAAATGGGTTGTTGCCTCAAGAAGATGCATACTATGGTTACGACTTGATGTCATTTATACTACAAGGGCTAAGTTCTAATGGTCAGTATTTTCACTACTTCATGGCAGGAGAAGATATCAACTTGATGCAGATGGATGTGCATATCCAACCTTTCTTCAAATCAGATGACCAAGATTATCCAGACTTTATGGTTAATGATCACCTCTACATTATAGAATATGTAGATGACCACTTTGAAGTTAAGGACATACGTTGATGGAGATCTTGCCTCAGCGTTTAGAACGATTCAAATCTGTAATTGCAAAAAGACAATTTGATCTAACGATTGTCTTAGAAAACGTACACGATCCACATAATATCGGAGCGGTACTAAGGACTGCTGACTCTGTAGGTGTCAATGAGATTTTTATAATCTATACCGATCCAAGACTAACCAAAAGAGGACTTGATATAGGCAAAGAAAGTGCTTCAGGTGCAAAGCAATGGATTGAGATTAACTATTTTGAAGATGTAGCCGCTTGCTTTAAGAAAGTGAAAGCAAAGTATGACAAAGTATATGGCACGAAGCTGGATAAGCAAGCGGAGAACTTATATGATCTTGATCTGGCATCATCGTGTGCTTTGGTTTTTGGCAATGAACATAAAGGTCTTACTGAAGAAGCAAGTTCTTATCTCGATGCTAACTTTGTAATCCCACAACATGGTTTTGTAAAGAGCTTGAACATCTCAGTTGCTTGCGCGGTCTCTTTATATGAAGCACAAAGACAAAGGTTGAGCAAAGGTCTCTACAGCCAAGAGTATATTGATCTAGGTCTCCAAAAAGATATGTACGAGAAGTACAAAGACATACATGTCAAGAAGAAACTAAGAGGTTTTACAATCAAGTCTTAGTTCTTAGTTGTCATAGATATCTATGTCTTCATAAAAAGTCCCCCAAGAAAACCAATAGCCTATAAACTGTGCTGGTTTTGATAATTGTTGCGATCTGTTATTGATAGCGGTTCCTAAGATATCATACTGCGTACCATCGTTATCTTCTATTATAGCTGGAAACAAAGCGTCGTCAAGGACTTGATAAATTTGTCCTGATTCAGGCAAAAAAGAAACTATAAAGTTACGTTGTGTATTACGTATAACCAGTACGTCAGTTCCTTCTATGTCGTCTTTGACAAGTTCATTGCCCACTTCAGTGTTAAACGGATAAGCTTTAAACTGCTCACCGATTCTAACACCTAGTAGTCTTTCTTTTTTACCAAAACTGTCATCATCATTTGTGATTGGAAATAGCGTATTATCGCTTGATCTATAATTTCCATATGGATATCTGCCATAGTCCCTGTTGATGCCTGTATCAGTGTTGAGCACAAGGCTTCCCGGGTATGCCTCTTTCCAATTCTCCCAAGTGATCTCAGCAAAAGAAAACAGTTCGGCTCTTTGACCAATGTTGGGTCCATTGACACAATCTAATCTTTGTTGTGACCAAGTGCTATTGGAACTTCGGTCATAAGGCATCAGATTTGAATTGTAGAGTAATCCAGATACACCAAAGGTGGTTTCTTTGTTGTTGATTACTCTATTCCAACCGATACCAGTACCTGTTAATGGGCAATAAGTAAGCGCGATTTTTTCTCCACCGATCTCATCATTAACAATCTCATGCCAGTCTAAGATAGGATGTGGATATGCTTTCACTTCATCTCCGATCTGTATCGCAAGTATCAAATCACGATCATGGAGAAAATCAATCTCTGAAGCTATGCTAAAGTTAGGCTCATCAATTGAAGGGATACCATCTTTCCCGGGTCCACCATCAAAGATGAGATTCTCTGGGATGAGCCAGTCGCTATCTGTGTTATTGTTGTTGAGAGGATTTTGTGTACTAGGTCCACTTTCGTCAGAACATGAAGCGAATAGAAAAAATGTTAATGTTAGAAATAAGAATTTGTTTTTCATGTTTCAAATATTAATTGAATAGGATGAGTTGATCTTGCTGGTTGTTCAATGCTATCTTTTTAGACCATCCTACATTAATAGAATAAGTAGGAGATAATTGTGTATCGTTGACCCTTGACCATATCGGTAGCTCGAGATTGATATTAAGACTACTATTAATCTTAGGAAAAGGTATGGCATTGCTCATTCTTGTAAATAAGAAGTTGCCGCCTGTCCCGGGTAAAGCACTTCCATTAATTAGATCACGTGCTGCATGTCTATATCTAAAAGAGAAACCTGGAGCTATGATATTGTTAAAGACAAATACTTGATCAGAATAGCCTGCGATAAGCTGAATGTCATTGCCAAATTCATACGACTGGGCACCTCCTCGAGCTTGATTATTTACGCCAGTGAAAGAAAAGATGCTATTGAGATATAGAAGTGAAGATGGGCGGCTCTTTAAACTATGCTCTACAGAAGCCAAAACAATCAAATCCCAAGCACCACTGCCCGGCTGTAAATCTTCCAGAAGTCGTAATCCTCGTGTGTTGGATTGCTCAAAACCCCCTAATGGAATCTGTGGCCCAGCACCTAATCTAAAGGTTACACCTTTCTTTAGCACATCATATATCAATAATGCAACGGGGTCACCGATACCAAACGTCGACTCTTTGTCCAGAGCACCAGTGGTTGAAGTGATGCGACGAGTCTGTCGAACAATGGGAAAAAGTCCTTCAATGGTTAATCGATCTGTCAATGTATAGGCTCCTCGAAGCAGATATGATTGGGTCGTACGAAGTCTTTGGTCATCATCAAGTACGCTTGATTCTGTCTTGAGCGTTTTCAAGAAGTTGAGGTCAGCGCTTAAACTAATATGTATACTTCTCTCATCAGATGATTGAAAGCCCAAGTTACTGCTCACTGGAACACCGCCAGAGCAGCATGTCTGAGTGAATGCAGTCAGACTCGGAATCAGTAGAATGATAATCTGTAGGCATCGCAACATAGCGCACTATAAACGCTTGTAAAATTCATAATGATTTTGAAAATGACTGGTAAATGAAGCACTTGTCTTACCTGAGACAATGAATAGCAAGGCACTATCGTAAGCAGGAATGACTATCTTAGATTATGAAAAAGATACATATGAAGGAGCACAAATATAAAACGACTATAGAATGGACCGGCAACAAAGGCTCCGGAACATATGATTACAGGTCCTATAGTAGAAGTCATAACATCAAGATAGATGGAAAGACAGATATCATGGGCTCTTCAGATTCTTCCTTTCGAGGAGAAAAGTCCAAACATAATCCTGAGGACTTGTTTGTTGCATCTATAAGTTCTTGCCATATGCTGTGGTATTTACATCTTTGTGCAGATTCTGGTGTCATTGTTTTGAAGTACAATGATGATACGGAAGGAAGTCTAACAATCGATCAAAATGGGGGAGGATGCTTTAAGCATGTCATTCTGCGACCTAATATTGAGATCGCTAATGATTCTTCTCTTGAAAAAGCCCATGAACTACATAGCAAAGCCCATGAGTTGTGCTTCATAGCAAACTCATGCAACTTTGAGATAATCGTTGAACCAACGATCGTGAATGCTGGATAAAGAATGTCTCTATCATTATTTTATGTTTAAATCTAAACCCTTATCGATCGTCTCATCCCATTAATAGCGCGTCTTAAAAGTCATAAGAAGAAGCAATTTGGATCTGATATACTAGCAGGCATAACAGTGGCCGTGGTTTTGGTGCCCCAAGCTTTGGCATATGCTTACCTCGCAGGTGTGCCTCCTGTATATGGTCTATATGCTTCATTACTCCCCATGTTGATCTATGGTTTCTTAGGTACTTCCCCGCAGATGAATGTTGGCCCAGTTGCCATAACAGCTGTTTTAATCTTAGCTGGTATTAGTACTATGGCTGATCCGTTTACTAATGAATATGTCCAATTAGTAATCTTTTGTGGACTTATCGTCGGTATAATGCAGGTGGTTATGGGGCTTTTGCGCATGGGCTTCATTGTCAACTTCTTATCTCATCCAGTTCTATCAGGATTTATCTCAGCTGCGGCAGTGATCATCATAGTCTCGCAACTTCCTAATCTGTTGGGTATAGAAAGCAGTAGCTCAAGCACAACGGTAGGCAAATGTATAGACGTCTGTCAAGACTTGATTAGTTGTCATCACCTGAGCTTGATGATAGGTGGTATATCATTGGTCGTGTTGTTGGTGTTGAAAAAGCTGGCACCGCGCTTTCCTGGACTTTTACTCGTGATATCATGTACCACCTTACTTTCTTACTTCATAAACGCACCTGCTCAAGGTGTTGATGTTATAGGAGATATACCTTCTGGCCTTCCTGCTTTTAGCTTGATGTTCTGGGATATATCAAGCATCGTTTCTATTCTGCCCACAGCACTAACGGTTTGCTTTGTTGGATTCATAGGAAGCTTAAGCATCTCCAAAGGGCTTGAGATAAAGCATAGATCTTATAAGATTGATGCCAATAAAGAGTTGATCGCTCTTGGTGCAGCGAAGATCGCAGGCAGCTTTTTTCAAGCCATGCCTTCTTCAGGTAGCTTTAGCAGAAGTGCGCTCAATGACACGAGCGGCGCTCATAGCGGTTTCTCTTCTATCATCAGTAGCCTTATCGTAGGTCTTACGCTATTGATACTGACTCCAATATTCTACTACATACCTACAACAGTGCTGGCTGCTGCTATCATCTACTCAGTTTTTGGGCTTTTAAACATATCTGAGTTCAAGTATCTGTACAAAATCAGAAGAAGAGATCTCCTAATGATGATCTTGACTTTTGCTGTGACATTGGGCTTAGGCATAGAGATAGGTATCCTGACTGGGGTAGTGCTATCGTTACTTTTGTTACTCTATCAGACTTCGAGACCTAATGTTGTCGAACTCGGAGCCATCAGTCATCCTTCAGGAATGACCCATTATCGTAATGTCGATCGATTTAAAGACGCAGCTACTACGGATAATCACTTGATTATTAGGTTTGATAATCAATTGCATTTTGCTAATTCTTCTTACTTCAAGGACTCAATCATAACGATACTTGACGAAAAGCCCACAAAACCATCATTTCTGGTCTTAGATGCGAGCAATATATATGATATGGATAGTACTGGGCTTCATGCGCTTGAGGATTTGTACGTCACATTGAAGGGTAGGAGTATACAGTTAGTTATTAGTGGAGCAAAAGGTGATGTAAGGGACCTCTTTAAGCGTTCGGGCTTTTTCCAAAAGTTAGAAACGACTCATCACTTCATGCAAGTTACAGATGCGATCGCATATTCTGAATCTGACGACTTAGATAATTGGAATCCTGCAGCTATACAGAGTGATTTTTAGTCTTCGCCAATCACTCTTTTACTACAGACAAATATTTACCAAAACTCGTGATTTTCTAATGGCATTACTTTATCGAGTTATGAAGGTTTGTTGAAGTTTGTGGGTGCTCTTATTCATCATAATTTATTATAAAATATTTGGGTAGATATTACCATTGTTTTCAATATCAAATAGCTTTAAAAGAATAATCATATCCGTAATCTCACTTTTCATTAAACAGAAACACCAAGACTATATGGACATCTGCATATTAACTATTGATATATCAATAATTGATTTGTGTCTATCAATTACAACCAAGATTCTCTTCAAGAGCTGTCTAATTGTTATAAAACTGTAATCTATTGGTCAGTTTTTGTTGTACTATCAATTAGAAGAATAAATTATAAATGGAAT
>CALIHL010000065.1 GCA_938022935.1 uncultured Saprospiraceae bacterium | reverse complement strand
CTTCAGATCAGATCACGCCAGGGTCAGGCCCAAATGATTTTGTGATCACCCGCACTTGGACATTTACAGATGACTGCGACAACACCAGTTCGATCAGTCAGACGATCACAGTAGATGATGAGACAGCGCCAATGATACAAGGTGCAGCATCAGCGATATATGTGACATGTGATGATAGCGATGATAGTTGTCCTTATGATGCCTATCAGACTATAGCTGAGTTAGAGACAGCTGCTAACGTTATGGTATCGGATAATTGCTCAACTGACCAAGCTCTAAGTCTGGCTTTTGTGGACAATGTTGCCGCTGCAAGCTGTTCTGGATCAAGTAACTATCAACCTGAGCGACAAGTGATCAGGACATATACAGTCTCTGATCAAAATGGAAACAGCAGCATGGTTGACCAAGAGATCAATATGTCTTTTTCAGCATGTACTGCACTCACTGATTTTGGAGTTGTGGGATTTGGCGATGACTTATCTATCAATGTTCCTGCTGGATGTACACCTCCTATGATTAAGGAGATCAGTCCAGTGCAAGGGTCAGCTTCTGGATATGTGGAGTACATGTGGCTGATCAGTACAGAAGAAAAATCTCCTGGAGTACCATACGTAGCGACTACATCTAATCTGGGCAGTGTCTGGCTAATCATAGATGGGCAAAATGAACCTACCCTCAGTCCCACAGCCGTATCTCAAAACACCTATTATATCAGATGTTCTCGTGATATCAGTTGTTGTGATTTTGGAGAGAGCAACATCATAGGAGCTATCATTGATCCGACAGCTACGTGTCCAGTTGTGGGCCCTGCCGTTCGAGAGGATTGTGATGATTCAATCGTTCTTCTGTCTCCAAGTGATGATATGACCAGTGGCGCTCAAAAGATCTATAGAACCAATGAATCGATAGAAGCAGAGATATTGATTATGGGTAATTCTGCATTGATGTTTGATGCTAAAAAAGGAACCACCTTACAATCAAAAGCTGAGGTTGCAAGAGGGTCGACATTGGAGATCATGTTGGATGGATGTGATAACTAGAGAATTAGCACATTAGCAAATGTGAAAATTGGCTAATGTGCTAATGCATTCAAATCTGAAAAAGAGAAAGATAATTTGCTGATGAGTTGATGTGGTAATTAGTTAGTGCTTTTTCAATCAAAATATCAATGAAAATCAAAATCAAAAGAAGAATGTGCTCATTAGCTAATGCTTTTTTCAATCAAAATGTCAATGACAATAAAAATCAAAAGAGAGGATGATGTGCTAATGAATTAATTAGTTAATTCTTGCAAATCTGAAAAAGAGAAAGATAATTTGCTGATGAGCGGCGTTGAAATGAGGTGATATTGGTTTTTGCTCTGCCGCTTGTCAGACATGGTTCTTTTTTAATTAGACAACGTGTCCGTTAAAATATTATAAAATGAAAAATGTAATTATTGCAATTGTCATCTTCTTATCTCAGCTATCTCTTCGTGCTCAACTATCTGAGTTTCTCATGGAAGATAATTTAGATGATAACATATCCTCATATGATGGGAGCTATATAGAAAGTGGAGTGGTCAGTAGTAGTAATCCTGATTATATAGCTGGACCTACTGGTAAGAAGGTGAGTTTGAGTCCGACACAAGGCATAGCATATCCCGTAAGTATGAACCAAGCGTTAGATACGATGACAAGTATACAGTTTGAGTTGGATATCAATGTTGAAGACCTGGGTAGTATAACAGAGCCAGGATGGAAGTATTTGTTAAATCTATCAGCTTATGATGGTATCAATGGTCCAGGAATCAACTTATTCATACGTCATGATATCTTTGACATGAACCCCACCTATGATATTGTTTTTTCATATGCTGATGGAGGATTTGATCAAGGAGTGCCTGATCATCCTGGTCATTTTGAGACTTCAATAGGCAATTTTTCAGAAGGCGAAGATGTGAGTATCACGCTCATCTTGGATTTTGAAAATGACCAATGGAGCTCGTTGGCAAATGATGTTTATACCAATAATTTTTTCGATTCTGCTTATGATATAGATATTGTCAAAACTGCAATTAAGACCTATAGACCATACCTCGGTTGGGCCAAGGGATTGGAAAGTAACATAGCCGGGTTTCCCAATAATTCTCTAAGTACTGTGAGTTTTGACAACTTCAAAGTTTACTCACCAAAGGCACCTGGGGATCCCAATGTTTTAATCACTGCTCTCGATGCTATGCGTCATCATATCAATGGGACTATCTTGACTGATATGCAATTAGATGGATATTTGACAGATGTAATATTTAATTATGATGGTAATTTTAGTGCAGCACAGACGCAAATATTCAATTATATCAATACCTATGAAGCAGCTTATGATCCAGTGTTTTCTGATCGTCAGATAGTTGCGATCAGTTCATTGTCTCAAGTGGCCCAACTATTAATATTTCTACAACAAAAGATTCATGATCAAGAATTTGTAGGTGGTAATATAGCAAATGTGGCTGGAGTAGCATTTGAATTTTCAGACATATTTCCTGGCCCTGTTGCGCCGACCGCTCCAAGAGTTAATAGTGCCACAGTCGAAGTCTATGGTACTTACAATATCATCGAAGGGGCAAGGTTGGCCGCGGACAAAGATGATGTCAAAAGACCTACGGGTTACTATGCTGCACCTGGCGAAATGGTTACCATTACGTTACCGAGTAGCAGGATAAATGATGGCATCATCGCGATGGTCGGTGCGCATAATGCAGATCTCTCTGTCAATGCGATGACGAATAGATTTATGAGAATCAATAATTATTTTGAACTGAATGCAGTAAGTACTCAGATAGCCAATCCCTTTGGCGGAGCGATCTACATAAATTTTCCTGAGGGTTCTAACTTGGGATGGATGGATGTAGTCATCAGCGGAGCCGTGAAGTCTCCATATTATTCTACTCGCCCTGGTAGAGAGACCCCTTTGGCGATTTGGCAGGCAGAACTGGCCGCAGCTAATGTCGAGTGGGTAGATATGGAAGCCGAGAAATATATGATGACCTTACCCAAGAGTCATGTCTTATCGATCACAGATCCCAAGACTATGATGGATAGCTTAGAAAGCATACAAGATGCTTTTCAATATGTCGCCGGACGTCCTGATACACGAGCACGAGCGGAGTACTTTCTGGTGGATTCAAGATTACCTGTCGGTGCATTTGGAACTGGGTATCCTCAGACGATCGGTGATAACAATTCGCCCTTTGGACCTTTGTTTGAAACTGGGCTTTATCCGACTGTTATTATTAAGCCAAACTTCCATATCAACACGGGTTATGATATCACCTTGCATGAAAGCGGGCATGTATCATTGCAACCCAATTTGATAACTGAAGTAGAATCCGTGATTCATACCAACGCCTCTTATATCTACAATGTGCTGTACGGTCTTGATATTGATATTGCATTTAAGTATTCATCAGGAGAAAGTCTAACAATGGATCAAGCAACTATGGATTGGATGATTGCTCAGAACTTTAGAACCAACGCCTCTATGGGGTGCGACCCTACTATGGCGACTTTTGTTTGTGATGAGATTAGATACCAACATAGGGGCCATGCCAAGTATGTTGAGATGGCGGACTTATTTGGCTGGTCCGCTTTTCATGGGATGAACAAAGTGTTTTATGATGAATGGTCCGCTACCATAAATGCCAACACTGTCATCACTGATGATGAAGTCATCGCCAATGCATCCGCTGCTGCAGGCGTTAATATGGCGCCTCTTTTCCATTTTTGGGGTTTACAACCTTCACCAGCATTAGCAGAACAATTATCTTCTATGCCTGAAAGTATGGACATCTTAAATCGATTAAATTATTATAAGTCTATCATACCAGCGAACAAGGCTGCATTTCAACCTTGGTATGACGGACTCAAACCTCGAAAAGATCCAGTGCATCATCCTCGCTACGATGATGCACTAGCGAACTATGATTCGGATAACTATGCTGCTGCTATGGCAGGGCAAATCGACTTTCTGATCGCCACTTATTTTGGTAATAATCCTTGTGTTCAAAATCTTAATCTTTCTAATACTATAGGCGCTGCAGCTTATACTGCTCAACATACAATCACTGCGTCAAGTGTGATGATTGCACCTGGCAACGCTAGCTTTTCGGCTTCTAATTACATCGAATTATTGGAGGGATATGAAGTGCCAATAGGTCTTTCTTTAGTTATAGATCTTAATGGGTGTGTACCCTAAAGGGTTTTTATATAGGAGAACATGAGTGGTATGATAAGCGTTGGATGTGCGAAGAGTCACTGAGTATGCCGTTGGTGATGAAGTTTCCTAAAGAGATCCCGCTGGACAACGCAATGAAGACATTGTCCTGAGTTTGGATTTTGCACCTACGTTTTAGATTATGCTGGTATCGAGATTCCAGAAGAGATGCAAAAAAGGGCTGTCGACATTGTCGACAGCCCAGTCATCGTACTTACTGATGGTAATTTGTTAGTACGTAGAACCTTGAACTGCGGCTTGCGCATTTATATTGCCCCATCCATAGCTACCACTTCTGTTGTTTCCTAATTGAGACGCATTTTTTAGTCTATTGACGACCGTGCTTCTTGACATAGATGGGTTAGTTGCCCACACCAGTGCGGCGATACCTGCTGTTGTTGCAGTTGCTGCAGAGGAACCGCTGATATATTTGGACCCATTGCTATTTGCCGAAAGGCCTATCGAGTTACGATTAGAATCATAACTGCGTTGCATCTGGATAGTGAAGTCAACCTTGCTTCCGCTGTGACACGTGTTACATCTTTGGTAAGAGCTTTGCGCTTTTACGCCTGTTACAGCAGTTGTCTGGCTCATATTAGCTGGGAAGATCACTCCTGCCCAATTTGTAAAGCTTGTTGATGTACCTGCTGCAGCTAATAGCAATTTGCCTCTATTGTACGCATAGTAGATACCATCTCGGACGGTACCTGAAGAGATGATATTCCCGATCGACATACTGACGATCTTGACATCGGATCTATTGCCGGCTAGCTTAAGTGCGTCTTTGACTCCGTTTTTTTCATTGGAGCTTGAGATGAGTACATCTTCTACTGCTCTAACGGTTACGAGGTTGGCTTTATAAGCTACGCCAAGAGCGTTGCCATCAGTACTCCAAGGTGCCGCAGCAAGACCTGCCATAGAAGAACCATGACCACACTGATCGTGAGGGCTATCTTTTTTCTTCCACCACCAAGAACCTGAGTACTTAGTACTGTACTTATGGATGAACCTACCTGTTGATTTGCCTGAAGCAAATTGGCCGCCCAAGTTGTCTTGACCATTGCCAGCTCCTGTGTCTATGATACAGATGCTGATGTTATCACCTGTTGACTGACTCCATGCTGCTGGAACATTGTGGTTGTTGAAGTTCCAAGGGATCTTGGCATTGTAGCTCGACGTCGTACTATAGTCTCCACCATTGAGTGAAGAAGGATTGGCGCTACATCCTGATGAGCTCTTGAGTTCTCTTTCTACAACATCTGCTGGGTCATAACCCATCGGTTCGACATATCTGATATTGACATCTGATCGCAATCTTTCTAATGTCGTCAGTGAGGTAATCTTCACTGCTAGCGTAGGTATCTCGTTGTCTAATTCAAAAGGTAATATTTGCGAAAGCTCTAAATCCTCATCACCTGTTACTCTTCTTTCTTCCTCCAGTATATCCTGAAGGATAGCATCTCGCTCCGTTAAAAAAGCATCTGGGAGAGCCTCTTTTGTTCCTATTAGTTCTTCAAGATTATCATAACCTGAGGCGGTATATCCTATAGCAATGATCTCATCGCTTGCAGCAGCAGCGCTGTGGATCATCTCGGTAGAAGCCTCGGACCAATCAAACACTTTGTTCTTCTGAGTCTTGGAGTGGATAAAGTCATTGATCTGTTCGATTGAGAATGATTGGTCTTGAGAGATCTCGGTTGGTGAATGCTCCAGATCATCAGAACATGATACGATGAGGAGTAGTGTGAAAGGAAGAAGTAGCAGTCGCTTCATGAGTTTTGTTATGTTGAAAAGTGTCAATTAATTAATGTGCTCTAATATAATATCTAAACTCTGAGTATAGAAAACTAATTGACTGATAATTGGTCTGTTATCAGTTAAAATACCCAGATATGGGGATTAATTAGTGCTATTGTTCTTCAGAACAGCCTGTGGTCAATATATATGATTGTCGAGGATCGGGTACTCCTCTTGGCTCAACCGTTAGTGTCAGTTTATAGAGGTTAACAAAAGAGACATAGTTGTTACATTGTGAAGACAAACAAAGAAGGACGATGGAATACAGAAAACTCGGTAACACAGATATAGATGTAAGTGCGATCTGTCTTGGGACGATGACTTATGGTGAGCAGAATACTGAAGCGGAAGCTCATGAGCAACTTAACTATGCGGTAGAGCAAGGTGTCAACTTTATTGATACGGCGGAACTTTATCCCGTGCCAGCAAGGGCGGAGACATCAGGAAGAACGGAGCAGTACATCGGTACTTGGATAGAAAAGAGAGCCAAGCGAGATGACATCATCTTGGCGACTAAGATCTGTGGTCCTGGACCCTATACCGATCACATCAGAACGGACCTTGACTATACTGCTGCTAACATCATGTCCGCCCTCGAGGGAAATCTTAAAAGACTTCGCACTGATTATGTAGACTTATATCAGGTGCATTGGCCAGCTCGATCTACTAACTTCTTTGGCAAGAGGGGGTACTATCATAGAGATGGTTGGGAAGACAACATAGCATCTGTTATGGAAGGACTTGACCTGATAGTAAAGTCTGGTAAAGCAAGACATGTCGGTATCTCTAATGAGACTCCTTGGGGTATGTCTCAATATCTTCGATCATCAGAGCGATCAGGACTTACGAAGATTCAGAGTGTACAGAATCCCTATAATCTGCTCAATCGAACATACGAAGTGGGCATGGCAGAGATGTCTATCCGCGAAGAAGCAGGACTGTTGGCTTACAGTCCTATGGCCTTTGGGTTGCTCAGTGGGAAGTACCATAAGAACGAGGATACGCCAAAGTCCCGGATCAACTTGTTTGAACGTATGTCGCGCTATAAGTCTGATCAGTGTCATCTGGCTACAGCCAAATACCTGGAGATAGCGGAGAAGCATGGTATGTCGCTTGCGCAAATGTCTCTCGCGTTTGTAACTCAACAGAGATTTGTTACTGCCAATATAATCGGAGCAACAACTATGGCTCAGTTAAAAGAAAACATTGATTCGATAAATATAAAATTGGAAAAGGACGTTATCAAAGAGATTAACGCCATCCACGAAGCCATACCTAACCCGGCTCCATAACAAGAAGACTCAAAATGGAGATGCGGTTGAAGGTCAATAATTGAAAAAATCGACTCATTGAAAACTGTACACTTCATCTTATTCTTACTTATCTCTCTTGGTATCAATGCACAAGATGACAGACCACGTGTTGGTCTTGTCCTAAGTGGTGGGTCAGCACACGGATTGGCTCATATAGGCGTCTTAAAGGTTCTTGAGGAGCAAGGAGTTAAGATAGATTACATCACGGGTACCAGTATGGGCAGTATCATCGGTGGACTCTATGCGATGGGTAGAAGTGCTGAAGAGATTGAAAAATTGACCCGAGAGCAAGACTGGTCAGAACTGTTAGCTACTGATGTACCACTGGATGAGATCGCTCCTTCCGAAAAGACTTACCACAATCGTTATGGCTTAACCCTTGAGATCAAGGAAGGTGGCGTAAGTCTACCTCGTGGCTTTTTGAATAGCCAAAAGCTGGATCTTCAGTTGAATCGCATGTTCTGTCCTGCACACGATATAGATAACTTTGATAATCTTGCTTACCCTTTCAAATGTGTATCTGTCAATATAGAAAATGGAGATGTAGAAGTGCTAGACCATGGTTATCTAGGCACAGCAGTAAGATCGAGTATGGCTATCCCTTCTGTGTTTGCACCTGTTGAGATGGATGGTAAGCTTTTGGTAGACGGTGGCTTGATTAGAAACTTTCCAGTTGACGAAGTCATAGAGATGGGCGCTGATATTATAATTGGTGTATATGTTGGTTCTAAACTTGAAGAAAAAGAAAGTCTGAACAATTTGCTTGAGATCTTAAACCAATCAGCATTCATGATGGGTATCTTGGATAGTGAAGAGCAGAAGGAGAAGGTAGATATCTTGATAGAACCTGATGTGAAGAACTTTCCATCGTTTGGTTTTGATCAGACAGATGTGTTGACTCGCGAAGGATACATCGCTGCAACAGAGCAAATAGAAAAAATAAAACAACTTGCTGAATCGCAAAAGGCCTATCAAGTTAGTAAGCCCGAATCACTTTCGAGTATAGAAGAGTTAGATGTAACGGATACGAGGTTTCCATTTATAAGAAGCCCATTTGATGCTTTAGCTAATTTTAAATATGGTAATTTATTTACCTCGGGAGAAGTAGGGTTGGATAGGATTGAAAATGGTATCACCAGGATTTTTGGTTCTAAGCATTTTGAAAATATAAACTATACTTTTCTAAATAATAGCCGAGGAGATAAGATCCTATCCGTGCTGGCTAAACCTCGAAAGATCAATACTCTTTCTGGTACTTTTAACTTCATGCCATCTTCATCAACATCACTTGTTCTGACCAATGAACTGCGCAATATCCTAGATGAACCTTCAGTGCTTTACACCACAGTAAGACTCGCTGAGAACTACGGAGCCAAGGTTGATTACTATTATAGGTTGGGAAATAAGAAAGATTTTATCTTGAATATCTTAGGCAAGATCCATCGGTATGATCAGAACCTATATGAAGTCGAGACCCTGAGAGAGCGATATGCTGAGATCAATGCCCAAGGTCATATATCGATTGGCTATGAGCCTAATAATGAAATGTTTATCTCTGGATCTGCGGGGTTGGATGGATATGTGTTTAAGCCTGTAGGGCTTGATGAAGAAAGCTTATCTAAATATCAAAGAGTCGATGCCACCCTCAAAGGCGAGGTGCTCTATGATAATATCAATGATCTCCAGTTTCCAACAAGAGGGATCAGAGTAGGTGTACAAAGCGGGGTGCATGGTCCAGTCAATAGTAAACTTAGTAGTGGCAATCAAAATCCACTTGTAATCCCAGAAGACAATCTCTATGTGAACGCTCATATCAAAGGAGAAGCACTTGCCAGTCTAACAAAAGAAATAGTCATCGCTGGCGATATAGCTGCAGGGTATAAGTCCACCAGTTCTTTAATTGATAACTACAGAATCGGGGGTATAGAAAATAGAGATTATAAAAGTATCGTGATGCTTGGACTTAATACGCATCAACTGCACATGGAGCAGTTTTATAAAATCGGGGGAAAGCTTCAAGTTAACCTCTTTAGCGGCGTTTATGGATCTCTAAAAGTTGACTATCTGAGCGGTAGCAAGGCATTTAGATTGGAATCGGATGAATCTGGTGAAGATGTGAGCCTTTGGGGTGTAGGCGCTATATTAGGTATAAAGTCACCATTAGGGCCGTTACAATTTGCATACGGACGCAACAGCTTGACCAATAGTTGGAACACCAACTTTACCTTTGGCTATGCTTTTTTCTAATTAGTAAAATGCGATCATAAAGATGTTTTGGAAGAAGAAAAAGAAGGAGCTGGATAGTGTGGTCTTTACAGATGATAACTTCGACAAGTTGGTATCAAAGAGTCGTATGCCAGTGTTGGTGGACTTTTGGGCGCCATGGTGTGGCCCTTGTCAAGTCATGGGACCGATCATAGATGAGCTAGCTACAGAGTACAAAGACAAGGTAGTCATAGGCAAGGTCAATGTAGATCAAAATCCAGGCTTGAGCCAGCACTTCAAAGTGAAGAGTATACCCACGTTGATGTTTGTAAAGAACGGTCGATTAGTGGAGCGGATATCAAAGCTGGTCCCTAAGCCCAATCTCGAAGAGATGCTTGAGGATTTAATTGTTCTTGAGGTGCCTGAAGTAGAAGGTGGAGCATCAGAGGAAGAGTAGATGATATAATTGTCGGTTAACTGGCAATTGTGAAGATAAAACCTAACAATCATTGACATGGATTGATACTTGTACTGTCCTTATATTGGAATAATCTCCATCAAATCTAAAATATGAAGTGCATAATCATTGATGATGATAAGATGTCAAGAGTTTCCCTGACTAAACTTTGTGAGAAGATATCTCATCTGGAAGTAGTGAAAGTTTATGAGAGTGCTCTTCAAGCAGTTGATGATCTTAAGATCACAGAGCAAGCAGATCTAATGTTCTTAGATATACATATGCCGGATCTTGATGGTTTTGATTTTATAAAGGCTATGAAGAAAATGCCTAAGGTGATATTTACAACAAGTGATCCCAGCAAGGCTTTGGAAGCATTTGAAGTTGAAGCGGTTGACTACTTGTTAAAACCGATCACCTTTCCACGTTTTCTTACAGCAGTTGAGAAAATAAGGGGTCAGAGTGTTACCAAAGAATCTATCTCGGCAGCAGCATCAGAGACGACGAATATTTACAAAGATGAGATATTTGTCAATACAGATGGGAGACTGGTAAGAATCGCTGTAGACAAGATCTGTATAGTTGAAGCTAAAGGTGACTATATCTTGGTGAAAATGGAAGATCAAAAAGTCCATATCGTTCGATCTAGATTTAAGAATATGGAGGAGCGTCTTTCGCCAGAGAAATTCATAAAGGTTCATCGTTCTTATATCATAAATGTCTCTAAGATTGTTGATATCGAAGATTCGAGCGTCTTGGTTAACAGTGAGATTGTACCCATCAGTAGGAGTCACAGAAGTCAGGTGATCGAAAAGCTTAATTTATTGTAGCTATAAGTGATCTCAATAGATCAGTAATGTATAGGTGAGAAGGGTAGTAAGTCTCTCGTAGTACTACCAAAGTGGATATGAACATAGTGATCACAAGCTGTCTATATCCAATGATCTTTTCAATTTTTGAATCTTCATAGATCTCCTTTTCAAACTCTGTCATCCCCCGAGTGTTACTTTCCCTGTTTTTTCTGTTTTGTCCCATTTTAATTCTTCGTTGTTAAGTTCTGATATATAAGATTGCCATGTGATGGCACATAGTAGTGGCCCAAATCCGGCAATAACAATAAATCCTGTTGTCACCCAAGCAGGTGCTTTCTTTAGATCCAGTTTGTAAGATATCCATGCAGGGATCATACATACTGCTAGCCAAGTGTACATGAAGAGTATGGCTATGTTGGATATACTAAGTGTTGTTGATAAACCGTCAAGATAATTGATGATCTTATCCATTAAGCCAGGTACAAGCGAGATTAGAATAATGGTCAGTGATATTATTCCTGGGAAAAGTATGCCTTGCAACCATGATCTTTTTGCAATTACTGGATCGATCAAGAAAGAAAAAAGTGTTACAAACAAATATGTAATTGAATTGAGAATCCAGAATTGATTAAACAAATACCATGACAATGGGAAGTCAACAAAGAACAATCCTGTTAGTCCTAAAGATGCAATGATCATAAAGATGGGCATCAGGATGATTGAAAACCATACGATGCCAAACTTTATGGATCCAAGTCTTTTGTGGATGGCTTTATTGAACCAGACATGCTTGAAAGCGCGTGACAATTGGACGTTACCACGGGCCCATCTCAATCTTTGCTTCCATACGCCAACAGGCCCATCAGGCTCTTCTGCCCAAACCAAGGCGTTGGGATCAAAGATTGCTTTGCGACCATTGAGTTGTGTCTTAAAAGTTGTAAAAGTATCCTCTGCCAATGATGAGGTGTCTATCTTTCCTCCTATGGCTATCATGTTTTCTCTAGAGTGCAACTGAGCACCTCCAGCTAGGCAAGCCATAACGCCCATAACATTTTGTGCTCTGCGAGATGCAGCTTGTGCCGTTATATATTCGAAAGCGATACACTTTGTAATATAGTTGCCCGGTGCACTTCCTTCTTTTATATAAGCTGTAACGGATCCAATCTCAGGATCTACAAGGTGTCTTGCCATCTTGCTCAGCGCTTTCTTTTCAAAAAGAACGTCAGCATCAATGATCAGCATCGCTTCGGCCCAGTTTTCTTCTAATATGATGGCGATGCCATGATTGAGCGTGTGCGCCTTGCCTTCACCACCTTTATCTCGCCGCAAATGGAATACGTTGTTAGGGTACTTTTTATGCTTCTCTTTTACAACATCTGGAGTATGATCAGTACTCGCATCATCTACAACATATACTCGTATGCTATCTTTGGGATACTCTAAGTCATACAAACGCTCTATTGTGTTGCCAATCACATTTCCTTCATTCCATGCAGGAACGATGATGGCAACTTTCGGGTAGAATGGCTTAGCTTTTTTATAGTGATTTTTCCAACCATGCCAACCTACCATCGAGAATTGGTAAAGTGAAGTAAAAAGCGGTACGCTTCCTATAATCACAAATAGGGTTAATATGACTTTGAGAATGATCACTAGTTATTTATCAATTCTCCAGCTTCTAAGTAAGTCTCAGTGAAGGACCTAACCATTGCAATCTCTCTGAAATCTTCAACCTTATCGACTTCTTGACCGATAATATCTTGGATGGCCATCACTGGAGTGTCTGCTCCACTTTGTATAACCAAGCTGAGTCCTCCACTGAACCTCGGATTGATCTCGATCAATCTTGGTCCATGTATAGGAGAGTCAATAACTTGTATGTTGGCTACATAAGTGAGACCCATGGTGTTGATTATAGTTTCTACATAATCAATGACAGCCTGATTCTTTTCCACCTTGCCTGTTACAGATACGCCAGAGTCAGTTCTCATTCTAAGTCTTGGGACGGCTGCTTTGATATCACCATTTGCGCTTACCATCACGTCTACACTATATTCTGGCCCAGTTGCAAACTCTTGTATCATCAAGTTGTCTTCTTCAAATTTGCTTTTAGGGATCAAGGAGAAATCATCATAAAACTCTACTCCCCTTGAGCCACTTCCTGATACTGGCTTGACAACTACTTTTGTGTTTGCCCACTTTTCTTTGCTCGTGTTCTTAAGCATATCAAAAGGTCCAACTTGTACATCATCTTTTAAGGTAAAGAGCAGATTGTGCTTATTCATGATCTGATCGAGGACAGATTGCTTTGTGAGCAGAAGTTGGATGCCTGCTTTTTCAAATTGATCTTTTTGCTCAGCGATATTTAGTAGCTCGCAATCTACAGTTGGGATAAGGATATCTATGTTATGCTTATTGCAAATGTCCATTACCGTTGACACAAAAGATGGATCTACTCCTCCAGGGATAATATGTCTGTTGGTTTCTTTCGTAAGATAAAGTCCTGCTGATAGCCCGTCCATATCCGCCATGTGTATGTTCATGCCAGTCTTGTTAAGACTCTTAAAAGCACAGATGGCAGCTGGGCCTCCGGCTCCAGTTAAGAGTACATTTAGTTCATTCAAATTTTTCATGTTAGTTTATATTTAGAGTTAATAATTACGCTCGTATTACTTCAAATGGCTCGACCATACCATAGTTAGAAAATCGACCCCAATATTCTGCTGTAGATGATATAATAGAAGGTGTTAAGTAAGGTCTTCCTGATATCATTGTCTGGCTTATAAAGCAATTGATGGCATTCATCTTATCATCTATGTATTCTTCGATGTGTTCAAAGTATCTCGGATGAAAATCAATTGTGCCTGAAGGTGCCAAGTAGGCATATATCTGTTTGATCTTTCTTGCAGCAACCAGTGTCGCATAGTGAGTGGCTCTATGATCTTGATGTGTATCATTGATGCTATGAGTATAGATGACATCTGGTTGAAACTCATTGATCGTTTTTTCAATTGACTTGATCGTATCTGCTCCTGTAGAAAGATTGGTGTCTTCTAAGTCATACATAACCAATTGTGCCTCTAAGGATTTGGCAGCGTTGATAGATTCTTTTTGTCTAGCTGCCTTGTCGCCTCCTTGAGCACCCTTGGTTAGTGTGAGGATCATGACTTCGTCACCATCTCTTTTATGTTTTTTAATGGTGCCTCCACATCCTATCTCGACGTCATCTGGGTGTGCTCCTATGGCAAGGATTCTTTTTACATCCGTTATCTCAAACACTTTTTTAATTTCTTTCGAAAGGGCTATACATAGAGAAGCGTCATTTTTATTGGCTATAGTAAACTTGTTAATACCTGACTCAAAAGCTGCGAACATCAGATCTGCATCTTTTACTTTTGAGTGGATTATAATTTTTGTAGGGCTCATAACTTTGGCCGCAGCATAAAGTGCAGAGCAAGCATGAGCAGTATTGCGAGATCCAGCAAGGATGATAGCGGCGTCTGGAGATAGCTTTGATAACTTACTGCCTACTCTTTTGTCAAATTTCAATTTTATGATATCGTTACTTTGCTTTTGTCTTAGAAGCAATGCGACTTTGTCCGTTTCTTTTGGTGCTCCTATAAGAGCTATGGTTCTATTGGTCATCTGATTATAGTTTTGTGGTTAGTGAAATACTTGTATTTATTATTTGAAATTTGTTGCCATTATTGTTCTGGATACTCGTAAAGCCTAAGGCGCCTGTCAATGATATTGTATCGCTCAGATGCTTTTTAAACCATCCGCCAAGTGCTAATTGCTTTGTTTCTATTGATTGTGTATTAATAAGAAAGTTAGGTTGACGAGTGCTGCCGATTAAAAAGTAAGAACTGAGTATGTCTCCTTTCTTTGATTCGTATGTTACACTTGCTTTTGCAAGTGGGCTAAACTGACTTAGTAGACTGAGATCTTGGGTTAGGCTTATAGAATATCCTATACTGTTGATCACTCGAGTTATACTGGTACTGCTTGGCCATACATCACTTCTTGTTGAAGATGTAAATCTAGATATAGATCCACTTAGTATTAGTCCTTCATTTACGGAAGTATAATAGTTGACTTGTTGATGTGATTGTGGCGCCAATATGTCATCTGATTTTTCTATAGTTAGGCCGATTCCACCTTTTGAAAAGCGTCTTTGTATGCTGATATTATATTGATTGCTTTTGTCTAATTGTTGGTTGATGATAGAGAGAGAGCCGCTTAAGTTCCAGTTTGCATGTATGTTTGTTTGATATTGAAGATTGTATCTCAATTGCTGTGGAGTGGTAGCGTTGAACTTTGCAATAGATAACCCTCCAGTTATACTATGGGTCATTGTAAACTCATAAGAAGGAAGAGTGTCTTGATTATCATCATGAGTAATTGTATCAATTACTAAGCTGTCAGTAAGTGACACGATCTCCTGCCCTAATAGACAATGGTAGTTTAGTAAAATAAGAACTGTTATTATTGACACTTTCATGTTGTGTGTATTTACAATGCAAATATGATAGTGTCTCAGAGCGTAAATGGCCGATTAGCGTCTGATGAGCTAGTCTTGACGTTAGAAGGGTGAATATTTGCGATAAGCGGTAAATCTCTTTTATTATCAGTGGTTCTTACCGTTTATCGTATATAAATGACCATTGGCCGTGCTCCATGGTGGGCATATCGCATAATCTCAATTCTCATGTGCGCTGGACTATACATTTGAAGAAAAATAAAATGATGAACAAGAGAATTTTAATTGTATGTAAAGGCAACATATGCCGATCTCCGTTAGCTCATGGTCTGTTAGATGAGAAAGTCGAAGAGCATAATCTACCTTGGACTATAGATAGTGCGGGCACAGGCCATTGGCACATCGGGAAGTTGCCTGATGAGCGCTCTATAAAAGTTGGTTATGAAAACGATCTAGATATTACTTATCAGCGAGCGCGTCAGTTTGGTGTAGCGGACTTTGATTTATTTGATTTGATCTATGTGATGGATAAACAAAATTATGCGAAACTCAAGGAGATGGCCCCAAGAGCGTCAGATCTTGAAAAGGTTGACTTAATCATGAATGAGATGACCCCAGGGGAAGATCAAGATGTCCCGGATCCCTTTCATAATGGAGTAGCCAACTTTTATCGAGTCTACAAGACGTTAGATAATGTGACAGATTGTATCATCGAAAAGGCGATAAAAGAGTCCTTGGTTAGCGCTTAATCGTGATGGCTTCTTGCTCTATAAGTAATGAATCCACTATAGGCTTCTTTACATCATCACATGGGATTTCAACTGCATAGACTCGCTTCTCATGTTTGATGATGCCGAGGCAGATGCCTTTTTTGAGTTGATTGCTGATGCATCTGCCTACCTTCAGTCCTTTGCCATTACAGAGGATCTTATTAGGATCAAGGTAATCAGGTATCTTGTCTCCATCCATCACGAGCTCCTCAGGAAACTCAAACATCCCTTGAGTCGATACTGAAGAGTCAGCATTGTTGCACGCGATAACTAAGGTCGACATAGCGATGAAGAATGTGAAGGTCTTGATCTTACTCATGACTTTTATGTTCTTATAATTGTCTGGATACATAACTGAATATACTGTTCTATGTTATCCCAGTCAATTATTGATCTATGAACGATCGATAAAACTCGTCCAGATTAAGTTTGGTTATCTTAATCTGTCATAGATTAGCTTCTATGAAGAAAGTATTGACTTACAAAGGCGCAGTGATGACCTGGGAGTGTGATAGTAATCGACATATGAATGTCATGTACTATATCAATAAGTTTGAGCACGCGGGCCACAATACTAATCTCGAACTAGAGATAGAGGATTTTGACGATGACTTTGGGATGGTGGTTTTAGAGCAAGTGATCAATTATCACAGAGAGTTGTTCGAAGATGACTTGGTATATATAGAGTCTACGCTTTTAGATATAGGTAACAAAGCATTTAAGATCCTTCACGAGATGTACAATGGAAAGACTAAGGAGCTTGCGGCCACTATGAAAATCGTAGGAGTACTATTTGATAAAGTCAATCGCAAAGCGTTGCCGTTTCCTGCTGATAAGAGAGAGGTGTTGCTGAAAAGGATTGGGAAGTGATTTAGCTCTCTTGATCCCTAATATGTACTTATGAAGAAGTTTAAATCCATAGGTCTATCCCTCGGTCTGCTTATTGTTGGTGGTTTTGTCGGTTATGGTCTTGGCAACTCTGGTGTGCTAGAGAGCTATATGCCAGAAAAGGAAGACTTTCATTGGTATCAGATTATCTATTTTTTCCTATTGTACTTCTTAGTTGTAGCGGTGCATGAGCTGGGTCATTTGTTGACTGGATTAGCGATGGGATATGAGTTCTATTTGTATGTGGTTGCATTCTTTGGGCTAAGAAGAGAAGATGATGGGAGTATCAAGCCTTACTTCAATAAAGATGTTGGGTCATTTGGTGGGGTAGCAGCGACTTTCCCAAAGGCCAATCAAGAGTTTAGAGCTGATGACTTTTCTAAAGTAGTGATTGCGGGTCCGATAGTCTCTTTAGTCTTGGCTATTGTTTGCTTTGCGGTTGCCTAAATGTTTTCCCAGCCTACTGAGTTTTTCATTTTTTATACGTGGGTGATCTCATTCTTTATCTTCTTGGCAACAACGATACCCAGTAAGACAGGTGTCTTTTATACAGATCGTAAGCGTTATCAAAGATTGAAAAGTGAAGGCAAAGAAAAAGAGATAGAACTTGCTGTTTTAGAGGCAAGCCGCTACTGGGTTTCTAAAAAACCTATATCAGGTATGGATATTAAAGAATTAGAAAAGATCATCACTGATGACTCTGCTATGTTTAGACATAGTGGGTACTATTATGTCCTGTCTCATATCGTAGAGAGTGATCGATCTCGTATACCTGAAGTGAGAGCCAAGATGAAAGAACTTGAAGAAGAATTGCCTTCTACCTTCATTAAAATGATGGAAAAGGAGATTGCGAAGTTACCTCTTGGTGAGGTTAGTGGTTGATGACTTAGGGGTGTTTAGTTGACTTATATTTTGGATGAGAGGGTCTTTTATGTTTGTATTTATGTATCCGAAATAGATAGATAAGTACAAGTATGAAATCTATATTTGTATTTATGTGACCAAAATAAGCAGATAAGTACAGATATAAAATCTATATTTGTACTTATCTATGCATAATTATGGTAGGACGACATGATCAAATCAGAGAGATGAAGTTACGTCTCAAGTCATCAAAAGCTGAGTTTTTAGTTGTCACGGGTCGACGACGAGTAGGCAAGACCTTCCTAATAGATAATGTATATAGGAAGAACACAGTATTTCACATGACTGGTATCCGGAATGGTAATATAGGAGCACAGCTACAAAACTTCTCTCAAAAATTAGCTGAGTATAGTGGCACACCATATGTCTCTCCTGCTGAAAACTGGCAAGCCGCATTTGTTCAGCTTAAGCAGTATCTACAGACGCTTAAGAAAACAAAGTCGCATGTTATATTCTTGGATGAGTTACCATGGATATATACTATTAGATCAGGGTTTATACAGCTATTAGCACACTTTTGGAATGACTATTTGTCTAAGCAAAAAAACTTCACACTAGTGGTTTGTGGATCGGCAACTTCTTGGATTGTAAATAAAATAACTAACGATAAAAATGGCCTTCATAATAGGGTAACTAGTTGGATAAGTCTGAAACCTTTCAGCCTTTCAGAGGTAGAGGAATTTTTAATCAAGAGAAAAATCAGACTTACGAGACAGAACATTGCCCAGATATATATGATCATGGGCGGCATCCCCTATTACTTAGAAAATATCAAGAAAGGTGAAAGTGTCGCTTTAATGGCAGAACGGATGTGCTTTAGAGATGGTGGCTTGCTTAAGCGTGAATACGATAATCTGTATAATGCCTTGTTTGATAACCCTCAGAACCATGAGGCCATAGTAGCGGCTTTGTCAAAATCCAAAGATGGACTTACGCGAAAGGAAATAATAAAAAAGGCTAAACTCATGGCAGGTGGCCCATACACCAGGGCGATGGAAGAGCTCATGCAGTCAGGATTTGTTATTGAAGAGCAGCCGTATAATAAAAGAAAAAGAGGGTCGATTTATAAAATTAATGACGAGTACACTGTTTTCTATCATAAGTTCATTAAGAAAAACAAGAAGTACATAAGAGGAATGTGGCAACAGCTCAGTGAATCACAGAGCTATAAGATATGGTGTGGATATGCTTTTGAGATGCTATGTAAAAAGCATATTGATGGGATAAAGCGATCACTCGGAATCGGATCAATCTATACTGAAGTATCAAGTCTAAGGGTGTCCTCAAAAGATAACGAGGATGGTGGTTTTCAAATAGACTTAATCATTGACAGAAAAGATGCTACAATAAATTTATGCGAAATAAAATATTACGCAACCGCAATTAGAATTGATAAAGCCTATGCCTCTAAGCTCACATGGAGACGAGAGGCATTCAGAGAATATACCAAATCAAAAAAGACAATTTTCAATACGCTCATAACGAATCGAGGTGTTGCTGATAATGCACATGCAAAAGAAGTAGTAGATAGTGCTATCGAGTTGGATGCTCTATTTGCTAATTAAACCTAAGATCAATATCTCAGCCCATTTTTCCTTTATCTTGCACCCCATGAATCAAGTGGAGATACGGACAGTTGATGTGGTACAGTATAGACAACCTCTAAGAGAAGGAGGATCTCTGCCAGCCATTGTCTTAGGTAGTGATAACTTTCAGTATGTGCTCAAGTTTAGAGGCGCTGGGCAGGGTACAAAAGCATTGATAGCAGAGTTGATAGGAGGAGAGTTGGCCAGAGCGATAGGGCTCAACATGCCCGAGTTAGTGTTTATGCACTTGGATGATACATTTGGCCAGACCGAAGGAGATGAGGAGATACAGGACCTTCTAAAGTTCAGTGTGGGCCTCAATTTGGGACTTCACTTTTTATCAAGCGCTATTACTTTTGATCCCTTGGTTTCGATAGCAGATCCGTTGTCTTCATCCAAGGTGGTTCTCTTGGATAGTTTAATCACCAATATTGATCGCACGGCTAAGAATACCAATTTGCTCAATTGGAATAAAGAACTATGGTTGATTGATCATGGTGCCAGTCTATACTTTCATCACAATTGGAATAATTGGAAAGGGTATGAGTACAAGTCATTTCCTATGATCAAGGATCATGTCTTGTTAGAGCGAGCAACAGAGCCTGAAGCTGCTGTAGCTGAACTGAAAAAAGTACTTGAACCCGCATTGATTGAATATATCGTCTCGCTTATCCCTGAAGATTGGTTGGTGGATGAATCAACATCTCTTTCATCGGATGAAAAGAGAAAAGCTTATATAGAGTTTTTAAATGTACGGATCGCTAACATTGATCTGATCGCTAAAGAAATTGCTGATGTCCAAAACTGAAGTATATGAATATGCGGTCATCAGGGTGCTGCCCAAAGTAGAGCGGGAGGAGTTTCTAAATGTGGGAGTGATCCTCTATTCTAAACGCAAGAACTTCCTTGATATGAAAGTTCTTCTGGATGAAGAGCGGCTACTTGGTTTTTCTAAAGAGTTGGATGTTGATATGATCAAGGGATATCTCGACGCTTGGGATCTGGTTTGTAAAGGTACAAATGAAAGTGGGCCAATTGGAAAGCTTGAGATGCACCTAAGATTCAGATGGCTAACAGCTAATAGAAGTACAATTATACAAAGCTCTAAAGTCCATCCAGGCCAGTGCTCTGATCCTAAAGCGATGTTGGATCTATTGTTTAAACAATTAGTCATTCAGTAGAGTAGAATCATGTCCCTCATTATAAGATCATATAAGCCAAAAGATCGATCAAGACTGGTCGAGATCTTCATGCTTAATGTTCCCAAACACTTTGCTCGAAAAGAAGTAATTGATCTTGAGGAGTACTTGGATAAGCTCCCGGAAACTTATTATAGTATAGAAGTGGATGGTGTGATCGTAGGTGGCGTAGGTTGTGTTGTTGAGAAGGACTTATCGGGAAGCATCACTTGGATATTTATGCATCCTGATTTTACAGGGCAAGGGTTGGGGAGGGTAGCAGTTGATCACTGCTTGACGATCCTAAAGAAAGATAATAGAATCAAGGTCTTCAAAGCAAGAACTTCTCAGACTGCTTTCCAGTTTTTTGAAAAAATGGGTTTTCTTTTAATAAGGACTGAGAAGGATTATTGGGCAGAAGGGATTGATCTTTATGATATGGAGATGGCTAAAAAAATAGTATAGGGAGCTGTAATATTCTGATAATCAGTGTCTTGGTTGTATGGATGTGTTTGATGATCTGTGGTTGTTATATAGTGGCCTTCGTGTTTTTTGAAAATAGTCCCCTTTTATTGCAGCGTTTGGCTTCCCTAGGGGTTTTAATAATAGGAGGACTGATGCTCGGTATCCTTTCTATAAGACATTACTTTATCTATGAAGTACATATTTTCATTGTTGATTTTGGCTTGGATCGTTGTGATTGCGTTAAGCGCATCCTTCGAAGAGTCTGCTCTTTTGAACAATGAAAAAGGTTTGATAGATCTTGATGATCTTTTTAATTACGCCAATCAGGAAATACCAGAAAAAGCCATTTTTAATTTTAATAAGGACAATCCGATTAGAGATGAGACGGCGACGCTTGGGCGTGTTTTATTTTATGATAAGCAGCTTTCACTAAATGGTTCAACTGCATGTGCAAGTTGCCATCAACAAGAAAATGCATTTGGGGATTCAAGTGTAGTCAGTAGAGGTTTTGATGGGCGATTAACTGAGCGGCATGCTATGCGCCTTGTCAATGTTGGCTTTTCATTTGATCATTTACGTTTTTGGGATAAAAGAGGCAATGGCTTGGAGCGTACAGTAACCCAACCATTTAAGAATGATATAGAGATGGGTTTTAGTGATACCGAAGGTCGACCTGGTTTTGATTCTTTGATGAATCGTATGCGCACCTTGGACTATTACGAACCACTATTTGAGAAGGCATATGGGGATGCGGAGATCACAGAAAGTAGAATGCAAGTCGCGCTTGCACATTTTATAAGAAGTATAATATCTTTTGATTCTAAGTTTGACGAGGGCTTTTCTAAAGTTTCGAGTGAGGTTGAAGTGTTTTCTAATTTCACAGATATTGAAAATGAAGGTAAGCGACTCTTTTTTGCTTCGTCCTTATTGAGAGATGTCTTACCAGAGCAGTCTGGAGCTTTCTGTGGTGTTTGCCATAAGGTGCCTGGATTTGGCTTGCTTCATCTTTCAGATAATAACGGAATAACAGGAGTAGCTGGAGATGCTGAGGCAATCGACCTTACGATAGAACGAAGTCCATCATTACGCAATCTCGTCAAACCAGACGGCTCTCCCCTTGGTCCCTTTATGCATGATGGTAGTCTTGCTACGCTCGAAGATGTCATGGATCATTATGATAGCATACCATTTAACCCTGCTAATACTAACTTAAGTGGATTACTGTTTCCAGATGATGATGGATCCATTAATCTACAACTGGGTCAAGAAAAGAAAGATGCGATTGTAGCTTTTATGAAGACGCTCACAGGGAGAGATATTTTTACAAATGAAAAATGGTCTAATCCCTTTGATGATAATGGCCAACTGAGGGTGCGTGCACAAAGTAGCTGTACTGAGGCGATTATTGATATCTCCGAGACCATCTGTTCTGGAGAACAAGTATTTGGCTATAACCAAAGTGGATTATACGAGGATAGGATTGTCTCTGAGTCTGCATGCGATACAATCAGGAGACTTACTTTGACAGTTCTTGAAAGTACAAATGAAGCATGTGTCACAACGTCAACTGATGATCATCTTAAACACGACATCACTCTTTATCCAAATCCTTTTATGGATAATGTTAAGTTTAAAAACTTAAAAAGTGGAGATTATCAGCTGATAGTGACAAATCAATTAGGGCAAACTGTCAACTCTAAGTCAATCACCTATCAAAGCGGATTGCCTATCATTCTCAATAATCTGACTCCAGGTATGTACTTCTTAAAGTTAAAGTCTAAGAGCGACGACCGCTCTTATGTTTTTAAAGTAATTAAGTCTCTGGATTAAGAAGGATTTGCGCAAAGCGAAGACAAAAGGATGAGATTTATATCTGCAGTATTAGACTATCTATAATTTTTCTTTTGTGCTTCTAAGCATATGATAAGACTATTTACAATTGGCTAAACTTGATAGTTTGTGAAAATTGGTTGTATTCAGCTTATGATTTGAAAAGAAAAACTAAGCTTCATCTACTCCAAAGCCTTCTCAAATTCCAAAATTTATCTAAGTTTAGAGTCTAACCTTATGATATGAAACAAATCATTTTATTCTTGCTCTGCACACTGATCGCCTTCTCTCCGCTTCAAGCACAGAAAAAGAAAAAGAACAAAGACAAGCAAGAAGTAACAGTAGTTAAAGAAGCTTTAGATACCATGAAGCTTGGTGGCCTCAAATGGCGTAATGTCGGGCCCGCAATAACCTCTGGCCGGATCTCCGATATAGCCGTCAATCCTGATAACCCATATGAATATTATGTTGCTACCTCTTCTGGTGGTGTATGGAAGACAACTAACAATGGCTTAACATATCAACCAATCTTTGACAGTCAAGGCTCTTACTCTATCGGTTGCGTGACTATGGATCCTAACAACAGTGATGTCATCTGGATCGGCACTGGAGAAAACAATAATCAGAGATCTGTTGCCTATGGAGATGGCATCTACAAGTCGGAAGATGGCGGTGCATCTTGGCAACACATGGGACTCAAGAAGTCTGAGCACATTGGTAAGATCATCGTTCATCCAGAAGATTCGGACGTGATCTTTGTCGCGGCGATAGGTCCACTATGGAGCAAAGGTGGAGATAGAGGTGTTTATAAATCTATAGATGGAGGAAGTACTTGGGAAGCTGTTCTAACCATAAATGAGCACACTGGCGTAAATGATATTGTCATGGACCCGCGTGACCCTGAGGTGTTATACGCATCGGCATATCAAAGAAGAAGACATGTCTTTACCTATGTTGGTGGTGGGCCAGGATCTGGGATGCACAGATCTACAGATGGAGGTGCGACATGGAAGAAGATCAATAAAGGACTACCGACTACTGAGATCGGTAGGATCGGATTGGCTATATCACCGGTTAACCCTGATAAGATTTTTGCAATTGTAGAAGCTGCAGAAGGGAAAGGTGGATTTTATATGTCAACTAATAAAGGTGCAAGTTGGAAAAAGCAAAGCAGTCATGCTACCAGTGGTAACTACTATCAAGAGATCACGGCAGATCCAGTAGATGAAGATGTGATCTACTCTATGGATACTTGGATGCATGTTAGTCGTGATGGTGGTAAGACATTCAAGTTAGTAGGCGAAGATTATAAACACGTAGATAACCATAGCATCTGGATAGATCCAAGTAACAACAAGCATTTGCTTGTCGGTTGTGATGGTGGTATCTATGAGACTTTTGATAATGGGAAGACTTGGGATTTTAAAGCTAATCTTCCGATCACACAATTTTATAAAGTGGCACTCGACAATGAAGAACCATTTTATAATATCTATGGTGGGACACAAGATAACTTTAGTCTGGGTGGTCCTTCAAGAGTCAATACTGCACATGGCATCACCAATGCTGATTGGTTCATCACTCATGGCGGCGATGGATTTGAATCTCAAGTAGATCAAGAAAATCCAGACATTGTATATGCTCAATCTCAGTATGGCGTACTTGTCAGGTACGATCGCAAAAGTGGAGAAGAACTGGGTATACAACCTAAAGAACGTGAAGGTGAAGATGCATACCGGTGGAATTGGGATGCACCGCTCGCTGTAAGTAAGCATAAGTCTGGGAGGTTATATTTTGCAGCGAATAAGGTATTTCGCTCTGACGACTATGGTCACTCTTGGGATGTGATCAGTGATGATCTGTCTGCGCAGATAGATCGTAACCAATTGAAAGTTTACGATCGAATCGTAAGTATAGATGCTGTCGCCAAGAATGGCTCGACTTCTCAGTACGGGACTATAGTAGCGCTGTCAGAATCGCCATTAGATGAAAACTTTATTGCCATCGGAACAGATGACGGATTGATACAGCTGAGTGAAGATGGGGGACAATCATGGCGTAAAGTTTCTAATATTCCTGGCGCTCCGAGGCAGTCATATGTCAATAATATCTACTTGTCGCAGCATGATGCTAATGTCATATATGCCGCTTTTAATCATCACAAATACGGGGACTTCAAGCCTTACATCTTTAAGTCAACGAACAAGGGAGTGTCATGGACTAACATATCCAATAACCTACCTGATAGAGGAAGTGTCTATGCGATAGAAGAAGACCATGTTAAGTCTGATTTGATTTTTTGTGGGACGGAGTTTGGTGTTTTCTTTTCCCCTAATGGAGGGGAACGATGGAAGAAGTTAGGAGCTGGGCTGCCGACCATCGCAGTTAGAGATATTGCGATCCAACAAAGGGAGAACGATTTAGTATTGGGCACTTTTGGAAGAGGTTTCTATGTGATGGATGACTATAGTGCACTTCGCACTATTGAAAATAGCGCGCCTACGGCGTTAGCAACCATATATCCGATACGCGATGCACTGATGTGGGAAGAAAGTGTCCCATTAGGTTTGCCTGGCAAGTCTTTTCAAGGGGACAACTACTACACTGCAGATAACCTTGGTCCAGTCGCTATGATCACTTATAATTATAATGATGATTATAAAAGCATGAAAGATATTCGAAAGAAGTCTGAGCAAGCAGCTATCAAAAAAGGTGGAGATGCCACTTATCCGACGTACGATGAGTTGCGCGCAGAACAAGATGAAGTCAATGACCAATTACTATTCACTATAAAAGATAGAACGGGCCAAGTTGTAAAGAAGATATTCAAAAAACCATCTTCTGGCCTACAACGTTTCTCATGGAATCTCCGCTACAATTCTAAAAATGAAATTAGCTTTAGAAAGCCTTCATTTTATAATCCGTTTGCCGGAAGTAATGATGGGACTCTTGTCGCTCCAGGCAAATACACGGTTGAGATGAGTATAGTAAAAGATGGTGCCATTGAGCAGATCCATGAGCCCGTCACCTTTAGTGTAAGCCCACTGAATAACACAGTGCTTCCTGCTGTTAACAAAGCTGCTAAAGTCGCTTTCCAAAAAGAAGTGCAGATTCTTGTAGCAGATATCAGGGCAGCAGCGCAGATGATGTCAGAGATGAATAATAAAATAAAGCACATGAAGGAAGCTATCAAGAAGGCTGAAGCTCCTATGGAAGAGTTGATCTCGCCACTTCAAGCATTAGAGCGCAAAATGAAAGATGTAAACCTTACGATGAACGGTGATCGCCTCAAACGCAGGCTTGACATCGATCAGCCTCCAACGCCAAGACAACGCATGGGCGCTATCAACTACGAACAAAAGAACAGTACGTCGGCACCGACTAAGACCCACATGGATAGCTATCAGATTGCTAAGAAGGAGTTTACTCCTATCCAAGAAGCAATCAAGCAGTTGTACACCGTCGATATAACAAAGATGGAAGAGCTATTAAAGTCCGCTGGTGCTCCCTATACACCTGGAAGAGTGTTAGAAGAGGAGCAATAGGCTCCTTTCAATTGTAGATATTTGCGAAGAGCAATTGGTTAATTTGCAATGGTCTCTTCGCTGATCTTTGCTGTTGTTTTTCTACCTGTTCTACCATTTTGATCTATACTCCATAGATATACTTGATCATTGGGTTGCAGGGTAACAGGACCATCGTACACCTTAGTTGGCCCGGAGTTGCCTATCTGATATTCTATTTTGAGACCTGGGAAAGCGCTATTGGCAATAAGTGTATTGTTCGAGATTACTGCTCCTGGTTCGGGGATTCTGTACTGGATACCAGAATTATAAAATTGATCTAGTAGTGGTAGCGTTTTTTGACCCGTTGTATTGGCAAATACATTCCATTCATTATTGTAGACGGAAGTGATCTGGTTAGTTGTTATCTCGTTGGTCCATTTGCCTGGAGCAGACCATGCCCTTTCGGCAAATCCCAACAACTTAGGGAATATTAGATATTCTAATTTCTCAGCATCATGTACCGTCTCACTCCATAGTTGTGCTTGGATACCCAGAAAGTTCTTTCTGCCCGTATTGTTGATGCGCTCTCTGCTTTCTAAGTAGTCTTTAGAAAGTGGATCGCCGTTACCTTTAGTGGGAGAGCCGAAGAATATATTCATTGGTTCAGTTGAGTATGCCTTCTCCATATCTGCATATCCAGACCAGCTCAATCCAATCTCATCTGGATCTCGATCGTATGCCATGTCAAAATAGAAAGATGAAGAGTTACTCATCACAACGGGAAAGCCAGCATTAGCTAATTTATAAATCATATCATCGCGACCACCACCGATGATGGCATTCCAGACATAGAGTCGGATGTTGTTTTCCAAAAGCGAGAGGTTGATTTGAGTGGCATCATGTGCATCTTTGTTATGCACTATGGCCATCTCTTCCCAGCCACCCGTCACTAAATCATATCGTTTTGTGATCTCTGCCATGCGCTCTGCAAAGTAACCTGGAAGATCATCTGAGCTTCTTACCGTAGCTATCTTTTTTATAAAGTCATCACAGATGGGTGACTTCTGCCATGCGCCATAAGGCAGTTCGTCATTACCTATATGCAGCGTTGTCAAAGGAACACCTGCAGTCTTGTACATCTCGACTAACTCGCTAAACACCTTCTCCATAAAGTTGTAAGCACCATCTTGACAGATGCAGATAACGTTATCACTCCAGTTTTGAGCAGAACCATATTCTGATTGGTCATCAGGGTCGTCAAGGCGGTAGTATAAAGCTCCTTCTTCATCACCATCTGCCATTAATCTGTTATATCGAGCACGCATAGAGACAATAGCTGCTCTGGCATGAGCGGGTACATCAACCTCCGAGATGACCTCGATGTGACGTTCGTCTGCATATCTAAGGATATCGATAAAGTCAGCTTTGGTATAGTATCCACTTCCATAAGAATCGTCAACGTGGGGACCTGATCCATAAGCGGGGAGGAGCATATCTGATTCATCCTCGGTATATCCTCTTCGCCCACCGATATTTGTAAGTTCTGGTAAGCCTGGTATCTCCAATCTCCATCCTTCATCGTCCGTCAAGTGAAAGTGAAACTTGTTCAACTTAAAGTATGCCATCGCATCAATCACTTTCATGACTGTCTCTTTTGTATGAAAGTTACGTGCTACATCAAGATGCATCCCACGATAATCAAATCTCGGTTTGTCAGTTACATCGATACCTCTCAGAGTAAGCTGATCATCATCTTGCTCCATAGACGCATAACTGATGTACTGTAATAGTGAGTTGACGCCGTAGTATACGCCAGAAGCTGCAGTAGCTACGATGGCTATAGCGTCGTTGTCGATGCGCATGAGG
Organism: uncultured Saprospiraceae bacterium; assembly: GCA_938022935.1. Taxonomy (GTDB): domain Bacteria; phylum Bacteroidota; class Bacteroidia; order Chitinophagales; family Saprospiraceae; genus JAJRXG01. The sequence goes on along the minus strand of CALIHL010000065.1, from coordinate 7,592 downwards.
TATGATTCTTCAGCGCCATCATTACTTCTTTCTAATGCCAAAGTGATATCGGCATTGTCCTCTGTTTCTTTTATGCTAATGCCTAATTTAGAAAGTCCATCTTTTAGAAAATTGAGTTCATTTTTTAGTTCTTCACTGGATGTTACACTGACAATCTTTCCAATCACTTTGGATTCGTCAAGGTATTGGTAGGAAGAAGGACTAGGTATAAAAGGAAGTAGGTCATCCTTTGGCAGAATCGACAACCGATTGTTTTTTACAAATCTTGTAGCAGCGGTCGTCGGGCCAATTGGGTCCATGGTGTCATCATTGACACCTTCTACTGTTAAGTTTACTTGTTCTGGGGATCCGTCTATGACTGCAAAGATGCCCGCTGGAGTCTCGCTCATCTTATCTAAGAATCCCGTGACTGCATACTTGAATGTCTTAGATGCACCAGGAGTCAACGATGCAAATGATGATGTAGGCGCTAAACGAAAGTAATCACCTTTTAGGTTTTTAATAGTGATGTCAGCAGGCATAGAAGAAGTCTGTACTCTTCCTCCGATATGATTATAATCTATAGACCAGTTGTCCGCAGTAAGAGCATTGCCTGAGTTGTTTTTTATAGTCTGAGTGATGTGAGTAAGCGAAGGGTCCAGTGATACAGAATCAATCTTCCAGACTACATCAAGGCTCTTTTCTAATGTTATAGTGTCATTTTTACAATTAGAAAAAAGAAGAATAATAGAACAAATAGATATACTTAAAAGTGCGCCTCGCATACTCTTTGATTTAGACATTAAACAGGTGATAATTAATTAGAAAGGGATTAGTAAGTCTCTACGATCATCTCAATCTCGACAGCAATATCACGCGGAAGCGATCCCATACCTACGGCAGCTCTTGCATGCTTGCCTTTCTCTCCAAATACTGAGACCATCATATCGCTAAAACCATTGATAACTTCTGGGTGATTAGTAAAGTCTGAGGTGGCATTGACCATACCCTTGACCTTAAGGATTCTCTTTACTTTGCTGAGATCGCCGAGGTGATCTTTGAGAACGGACAGTTGAGCGATACCTACGAGTTGTGCTGCAGCATACCCTTCTTCGACTGTGAGGTCTCTTCCTACCTTTCCTGTTACATAGCCTCCTTCTGGCTTCGTAGGACCCTTGCCCGCTAAAAAGAGGATCTTTCCTGACTGAGTGATGTTGACATAGTTGGCAACTGGTGGTGAGGGTTTTGTCAGCTCTATGCCCAACTCTTTCAGTTTTGCATCGAAGTCAATCGATGCATGATCATGGTCATCATGTCTATGATCACTATGATCGTGTCTTTCTCTTTTTTGATTTGGTTCATGCCCATCGTGATCGTGTCCGTCATGTTTGTTTTGACAAGAAGTGATCAAGAAGAACGAGAGTAAGAGGGTAGAGATAAAGGCTTTCATGCTATTGTTTTCTGTAAGCTTGGAAAGATACACCATTGGGATTACATTGCGATAAGATGCATATTTTTCTTTGTTTATTAATGATGTTTTCAGCAGCAAGCGAGTCAGACTTTTTAGTCTCGATAGAGGATGTTGATGACCATGCTATCTATCTGTCTACGCTTAAGCTGGAGGTGGAAGAGCAGGCTGTTCGGATTACTATCAAGGTATTTGAAGATGACCTGCGTGATGCACTTAGAGCGCATCATGGGCATTTGATAGATACAACGAGTTCGACATTCCACGAAGAGGTGAAAGGTTACTTTGATAGTCATCTAAGTATAGGAAAGCATATGGATCTGACGATAGAAGGAGTTTCTCTGATTGGAGATAGCTACGTTGTTACTGCCGTTGATCAACAGCAATTGGATACATCTATTCTTATAGAAGCAGACTACTTCATGGAGCTCTTTCCAACTCAGCAGAATGTTCTTCATCTCGTCCATGGTGACAACACGAAGTATCACATCTTTAAGAAGGGCAAAGGAGCTTTGGAGATTTCCCTTTGACTTCAGCTCGAAGATTTAATTTACAAAGAGTATAGTTCATCAAGTCTAGTTCATCAGGTCAATCATGGATTGAGTATTGACCTTGATGCCTGCTTTTAGTGTTTCCTCTGGTGTCGGATGATAGTATGGTGAGTGCAACCCTGGAAGATCACCACCGTCGATTTTCTCTTGAGTCACTGTCCCTAACCAATAAAGTACCGTTGGCACCTTGTCATCCGTACTACTATAGCATGCGAAGTCTTCACCTACCATTTGCGGTTCAGCGTAGATAACGTTGTCTCTTCCGATTGCCTTGCTAGCTGCAGCTTTGATATTTGCCGTAAGGTCAGGATCATTGTAATTAGAAGGTGTAAACTCCTCTGGGATTATGATCTCTGGGTACATATCTTCTGATAGACCAGCTGAGATGGCGATACCACGTGTGATCTCTTTAAGTCGCTGGTGTATCATCTGACGTACTTCTTCTTTATAAGTCCTGACAGTAAGTTGCAGCTTTACTTCATCAGAGATGATGTTATGTTTTGTGCCACCGTGGATCGATCCAACCGTGATCACCGCATCATCGATGGGTTTGATATTACGGCTGACGATCGTCTGGATCTCCATAACAATTAGACTGGCTAATACAACTGGATCTACGGACATATGTGGAGATGCGCCATGGGCACCTACACCTTTGATTTTGATGTCGATAGACTCAGTATTGGCCATCGTATATCCTTCGCTGATACCGATCTGCCCAGCCTTAATGGAAGGGTTACAATGTAGTCCGATACCATAATCAGGCACGCCAAATCTATCATACAACCCATCCTTCAACATAGCTCTTGCACCTGCTCCTATCTCCTCTGCCGGCTGACCGATCATCATCAATGTCCCAGACCATTGGTCCTTCATGGCAGCCATAGCTCGTGCTGTGCCAACCAACGTAGTCATATGCATGTCGTGACCGCATGAGTGCATCGCACTTTCATCTTTGCTCTTATAGTCGAGTCCGGTCTTCTCTAACATCGGCAACGCATCCATGTCACTTCTGTACAGGATCTGTGGACCTTCTCCATTCTTTAGGATCCCTACGATACCGTATCCGCCTACACCTTCGGTAACCGTAAATCCTACTTTTCTCAACTCCTCAGCCAATGCCATGGAAGTGTTCTCTTCCTGCAGAGAGATCTCGGGATGCATGTGTCGCTCTTTGTAGAACTCCACGAGGTAGTCCATGTCGTTATCTAGGTATTGGTCGATATCTTCTACAGGTGGGCATCCAGTGGAGAATCCAAGCATCAATAGTATAGGGAGTAAGATCTGTTGCATAGCAAGTTGTTGTGGGTGGGAAGATACTATTTTTACCTTTTCAACTTTTTAATACGTTGTGCAAAATCATCTTTTTTAATAATATGAAGTCGTTTGAACTGGGTTATACAATTAATAAAGAGAGCATAGTCTTCGTGTTTGCCTAATGCTGGTTTTGTCTTTTTGTCAAGATGCTTTATAGAGGCTTTCGTCCCTTTTTGAGCCATCAAAAAGGAACCAAAAAATGGCCTTGAACGACTGAGTGAATCTGACAAGATTGACTAATGTCCTGAGGACATTAAGGAGAGAACCTCGAAGAGGATGGGAAGCATTCGGCGATCCAAATATCAAGCCCATCTTCGATGGCCATGATTTTGGGTCCTCGCCTGCCACAGACCAAGCGTCGGTTTCAAAATCAAGGCTTATGAACTAGGATACATTTATTTGTGATGCAATGGAGAATATGGAGTGTGATCTGGCCTGTTCGTTAATACTTGAGAGAATTGATGTCACTCAATGAGAAGTTGTGAGATGAAAATAGTGGTTTGCTAAGAGGCAAACATAGGCTGCACTATGCTTATTATAGAGGATTATATCTGGAGAAATGTCATAAAATGGTAATGATTTCTCCAATTATAAATATTTATATCTGGAGAAATGTATATATTTATGTATGATTTCTCCAATTAAGATGCACACAGATTTTACTGGTAGAGAGAAAGAGATAGCTATTTTTGATAAGCTATTGAAGTCTACACATCCAGAATTTCTGGTAGTGTATGGAAGAAGACGGGTAGGGAAGACCTTCTTGATCAGACAATATACAAGGTCGCAGATGGTGTTTGATTTTACAGGTGCATATGAGATGGATATGCATACACAGCTGGACAACTTTTTTGCGCAATATCTGACTTGGACCAGCGCAAAGCGGGAGACTATACCTCCTAAGGATTGGGCTACGGCATTTAGATATCTGGCAGTATATCTTAGAAGCATCAAGAGACGCAAAACCAAGCTGGTTGTATTTATAGATGAACTACCTTGGTTGGATACACCTCGATCTCAGTTTGTCAGTGCATTAGAGTACTTCTGGAATCAACATGGATCTAAGATGAACAATCTATTGTTGGTCGCTTGTGGCTCAACTGCTTCGTGGATCCATAAGAAACTACTAAAGGCAAAAGGTGGCCTATACAACCGAGTGACTCAGCGTATACACCTTAAACCATTTACGTTAAGTGAGACAGAGCGATACTGTAAGAGAAGAAAACTGAAGTTTACTCGCTACCAGATTATACAGTTATATATGGTGATGGGTGGGATTCCTTTTTATCTAAAAGAATTAACGAAGGGTAAGAGTGTCAATCAACTGATAGATGAGATATGTTTTTCACCATCAGGACTTCTTGCCGATGAGTATGAGCAGCTGTATCATTCGCTATTTAAGAATGCAGAAGACCATATGGCTATTATCGAGGCGCTTGCATCTAAGCCCAATGGTATAGTCCGTAACGATCTTGTGCGTTTATCCGGACTGACAGATGGTGGGGCATTTAATAGGCCCCTTTCTGATCTAGTAGATAGTGGATTTGTTGAAGGATTTCGACCTTATGGAAAGAAGAAAAAAGACACTTTGTATAAGCTCGTAGATCTGTACACACTATTTTATATCAAGTATATCAGGCGTAACGTGAGTGAACGGAGTAATACTTGGGAGAGCTTGTCTTCGGGTGGTTCGTACACTGCTTGGAGTGGATATGCATATGAGAATGTTTGCATGGCGCATATAGATCAGATACTTGCAGCACTGGGTATAGGTGGGATGCATGTTGCTATCTCTTCATGGAGATTTAAAGGAGATGAGACACTAGGAGGAGCACAAGTGGACTTGCTTATAGATCGAAAAGACGGCCTTATACACCTATGTGAAGCAAAGTTCACTCGTAAAGAATATGCTATAACCAAGGACTATATATCAAAACTGAGACATAAGAGATCTGCTTTTGAATATGCCACGAAGACCAAGAAACAAGTAGTAACTTCACTGTTCACAACATACCCCGCCATCCAGAACAAATACTACTTAGAAGAAGTCCACTCGGAGGTAAATATGGACTCGTTATTTGAGATCTGATAGCGGTTATAATTGGAGAAATGTGTCTAAGAATCATCGATTTTTCCAATTATAGATATGGCTTTTCATTAATTCAATGCTCATCAACCCGAAGCTCGAACTATTTCTTCTTTTAGAATGATCCTCCACAACCATCAATAATGGCACGGAAAGTTGCTCCATCATGTATTTCAAAAGCGGGTAGCAATTCTATTTCGCTACCTGAATCATAATCAAGTATGACATTCGTATTTATCATTTGATTAGATTGGATAATGCCTGAAGCTTCATAGTTAGTGTTGTCTTGTACCTGTCCTCTCAAATGTGAGTTAGTCAAAGTCATGTGAGAACTTGTGCAATTGTCAGAGTTAGTTGTGAAATAATTGTCAGGACAAGACCAGCCAGAGCTTCTTCCACCGATGCACTCAGCAGTAGAAATGAATTCATACTGAGTATCTGGTAAAAGCCCTGTCACTGTAAATGTATTAGGATGCCACGCATAAGGAGAATTGTATGTCCAGCTTATCGTTCCTGTAGGTCTCCAACCAAGTAGAAAGTTAGTACTGGGATAGTCTATAGTTACCTTTACCGATGTATTAGAGAGTATGTCGACAGAAAAATTTTCAGCTAATATTGCGCCGCAACTTGGAGGAGCGTACATGGTCATACAGTTATTGACGTAGTCGACCATTTTTGCCTTTACTTGCGGGTGAAATGGATCAGTTAAGTCAAGATTTCCACAATAGCTCATAACAGTCCCAACTGCTGGGGTGCCAGGGTCTGCACAATTACCTTCGATATTTGCGCAACCATCAATTGCAGTGTTATCGCCATTCCATTTACAAGCATGTGTATGCGGAGAGCTTAATTGGTGGCCGATTTCGTGGGCAAGGATATAATTAGTATTGCTGCTTCCAGCTTGAACTTTAGTGACACCAAGATTTACATAGTATCCTGAGCAACTATAATCGGGCACTGCTCTTCCTCCTCCGATCGTTGATTTAGTTGTGATTAAGTGTCCAATATTACCTGGTATACCGCTTCCATTTTCACATTGGAAATTTGATAGAACATATAGCATTGACTCAGTATCTACTCCGTATGGATCTTGATGATCCCAGATTTTCAATTGAGATAGATTTAAATTGATACCAAAATCGTCGTACACATTGGCGACTGCATTAAACTGAGTAGTAGCGTATGCCTGTGTTTGACTCATACTTGAATTATTGTCAAGATAAGTAGCGTAATCACAAACTAAGTATACATCTACATCACCAGTATTTGCTTTTTGGTTTCCATTGGGCTCTCTAAGGTTTTGATTGATACCATGACTCTCTAATTGTTGATAATCTTCAGCGGTTTCACATTGCGCTCCAGAGTTAATCTCTTTAGATGCTTTTAGCAAATAGGTGCTTTTGTTATTCGACTTTACTATTTCGTATTGAGTATCGGTTGCGTCTATAGAAAGCATAGTCTCGCCTTGCCTTAAAGTCATTTGTGCTCTGTAGGATTTGTTTCCATAGCTTCTGTAGAACAATAGATCATTACCATAGTCTACAGTTTGGTTGTTAGCATTTACGAGTTTGTAATGTGGAGAAAAAAGTTTGTGTCTTTTAAATTGCAATGCTATACGTCTATTTTTTTCTATTGGGACTAGAAGTTCAATTTCTTGTTCATTTTTAGCAATCATCTTTTGTAAAACTGACTCATTCAATTTGAGTTCTAAGAACTCTGAATTGACTTTGTCATTTCCTTTTACCACTTGGAAAAGCTTGTCCTGACTGTATATTTTCGAAATAGTTAAAAAGCATATTATTAGTATCACAATCTTAATATACTTCATGGCGTCAGTTTGTATTTAGACAAGGATTGCTGAATTCTGAAATAGATCTTCGCAATTATTCTATATACAGTAAATATATGATGTGGGATGCTCTCTTTATATCCTTAATATTCATGATTTTTGGAGGCTTTGATTCTATTAGAAAGCTTGATTTGGTTGCATTGGCAATGCATAAGACCAAGAAGCAAGTCGTGACTTCACTGTTCACGACATATCCTGCCATCCACAATAAATACTACTTAGGAGAAGTCCACTCGGAGGTAAATATGGACTCGTTATTTGAGATCTGATAGCGGTTATAATTGGAGAAATGTGTCTAAGAATCATCGATTTTTCCAATTATAGATATGGCTTTTCATTAAT
>CALIHL010000064.1 GCA_938022935.1 uncultured Saprospiraceae bacterium | reverse complement strand
ACCAAGAATTCTGGGATAATCAGCTGGGGTAAGCTGACGGACGATATTGGTTTTATTCAAATAAAAGCAATGTGGTTGTTCGGCGAATTGGACATCCCAGATGCCCTAATAGAAAGTGAAGGTTTTGTCAATGCCTATGGCCTGACGTGGATCAATATGTTAGAAGCCAATTATATGGCGAAAGAAGTCGAAGGTGTCAATAAAATAATGAGACAAGTGATGAATGACCTCTCCAGTATGAAGTCGATCGTGATAGATGTTCGATTTAATGGTGGCGGTCAAGAGGTGGTAAGTTATGCTATATTGAGTTATTTCAATTCGAAAAAAATACAGATTGCTACAGAAGAATATAGATATGGTGATCAACTTACAATTCCTCAGCCAATTTTTATAGATGGCAAAGACAATGCTTATACAAATCCAGTCTATATCCTCACTTCTCCGCAATCTGGTAGCGGGGCCGAAATATTTGCTATAGCTTCTATGGCTTTACCTCATATAAAAAGAATCGGATCTGCAACCGAAGGGGCCACGTCGACCACCTTGGATAAGAAATTGCCCAATGGCTGGGATTTTACAGTGTCCAGTAATGTCTATAGAGATAATTCTGGGAGAGCCTATGAAAATATAGGCGTTCCTGTGGACTATGAACTGAACTATATCAGAGGTGATCGTCAGGCCTTCTTTAGAAGTGTTGCCAATGATCTGGATCAAGACAAACGGGAAATCTTGTATGCTATTGAAAACCTACAAATGGAATGATCTACAGCAGGGTATTCCGTCTGGGTTATTTCTTTTTAGTACATCGAGATCGTGTAACGATTGCAATACTGCACAAACTATAGTCCAATAATAGCATACCATGAAATCTATAATCATCCTTTCTTTACTACTATGTTTATTAAGTCATTGTACAACTAAAACGGAGTCACATTCTTATAACGGCATCTGGCAATCTATAGGGCACGGCGAGATCTTAGAAATAAAAGGAGATGAGGAATATGCATTTTATGATATTACTTCAATTTCGTGCGTGACACGAAGAAAAGGAAGTCTTGATGAAATTGCTAAAGCGCTTACATTCGAAACCGATACGCTGTCATTGCATGTAGGAGTGATTACAACCAGATACACAAGGACATCTAATCTACCTATACTATGCAGTAAACCTTTGGATGTAATTGAGGCCAATGACCCAAGCTACAATTTTGAAGTATTTATGGAAACGGTAAAGGAGCACTATGCCTTCATAAAATTGAATGCGCTCAATTGGGATGAATTGTATCAGAATCAGAAAGCAAAATTAAGTCCCAGTTCGAACAATGCAGATTTGTTTTTAATCATAGAAGAAACCTATGAGAAGCTGAATGACAACCACGCTTATCTGGAAGCTACCGATGAAGTTTATGATCTAGTTGACAAGTTATACCCGGAGGATGAGGAACCGAAAGGTGGATTGCCCGAACTTGGAGATTTTTATGTAGCGCACAAGGTAGCCCAACATTATTTGAAGGATGATATGACAAAGGACTCTGAGTTGATTCAATGGGGGAAAATAAATAATGATGTAGGCTATATCCAGTTTATCACCATGACAATGTTTGCAGAGCTTACTCAGTTAACAGTTCATAGTGAAGGCTTTGGGGATGCATTTGTCCAAGCGAGAGATAGGATGTTTGAAGAGGCATATTTGGAAAAAGAAGTAGAAGGTGTTCGTAAGATTATGGACGTGGTAATGAATGATCTTAGTGAAATGGAATCGATAATAATAGATGTTAGATTTAATGGGGGAGGGAATGACGTCGTTAGCTTTGAAATATTAAGTCGATTTATTCAAGACAGAATGCATGTTGCTAATCATAAGTTTAGCTACAAAGATCGGCATACGCCCATCGATCCAATATATATCAATGGATCAGAGGATCCTTTTCTCAAACCAGTATATATATTAACTTCCCCACAAACTGGTAGTGCGGCAGAAGTGTTTTGTATTGCATCTATGTCCTTGCCTCATATAAAACGAATTGGTTCTGCAACAATGGGTGCGATGTCAACCACATTGGATAAATTGTTGCCTAACGGGTGGGAATTTGCCGTATCCAATGAAGTGTATATGGACAATGAAGGCAGATGCTATGAAAATATTGGAATTCCTGTTCACTATGAACTTAACTATCTCAAGGATCGTCAACCTTTCTTCAGAAGTGTTGTAGATGATTTGGAAAAGGACAAGCAAGACATTTTGGAAGCAATTGAAGTTATTGAGAAAAAATAGTACACACTTAAGTCCGATACTTGATTCAGATGCTCAAGAAAGGTTAGTTTTAAAGAGCTCTATCATAAGTCTGATTAGAATAATGAGGTTAGGCAAAGGACATTTAAATATTTTGAGTATTATAATTTCAGAGAATAATAGAGGTCACAATTATATAAGTTAGATATGAATAAATCATTATCACTGCTATTACTCAATGTACTCTTTGTCTTTACGGCTTGTAGTAATAAAACCTTACTCAATACAAAAAGTGAAAGTGCGCACGAATGGCAATCCCTCTTTAACGGAAAAAACTTGGACGGCTGGATAGATGTGAACACGTCAGAAGATACTTGGTATGTCAGAGATCAAATGATTATTTGTTCAGGGCAGCCGATTGGGGTGATGCGATCTGCCAAGCAATACGAAAACTTCATAATGGAAGTAGAATGGAGACATATGGAAGCAGGAGGTAATTCGGGAGTGTTTATCTGGAGTGAAGGCACGCCTTTTAAAGACAAGAGATTGGCAAAAGGTATAGAGGTACAGATGCTTGATTTAGAATATGCTACCATAAACAATCGAACAGATGACTATGTACATGGTGAGCTTTTTCCAACCATGGATTTAACAGCGATACCTGATACTCCAAGAGGGGTCAGAAGTAAGTCAATTGAAAAGAGATGCAAAGGAAGGGGAGAGTGGAATAAATATGTCATTGTAGCGGTAGACGGAACAGTAAAGCTTTCTGTGAATGGCAAGTTTGTAAATGGACTGCGTAACTCTGGTAGAAAGAGAGGATACTTATGCCTTGAGTCTGAAGGGGCGGAGATTCATTTTAGGAATTTGAGAATTATGGAATTGCCTGGAGGTGTGATCAGTGCTGATGAGATCGCACCTGTTTTGGATTGATGATTGTAAAACTGATATTGATGAACTCACTAGATATTGAACTCATGAGAATCCAAAATCCACTTGACATAATAGCAGACAAGAACATCCAGATCATAAGGGTTTTGTTGATCGGAGGGTTGCATTAAAATTACTTTCACATACTAATCGTGAAGGTGAATACTTCCATTTCTTAGAAAGATAGGTGGTGGAGCTTATGAAGAATCAATACTATGGTGAGAAACAGTCATTATTGGGGCAAATGACTTGCACTGATGAGGGTAGACTTAAACGAAATCGAATAGGGGGGCTTTTATAATTATTTCACTCTTGTCCAATCGGACATTGAAGAAAATGATCACATCATTCTTCTCAGTAATAATGGTTGGGAATAGATAGGTCGAATTACTTCAGCTATTGATTCTATTATTCAAGACAGACCCTTTTCTTTGCCAATGAAAGAGAATGAATAACCATGATACAAGAAGCACTGAAAAAACTATACATCCGAGACTTAACTAAGCTCAAAACTGAGATTCAGTCTTATAAAGATGAGGCTAGCTTATGGAGGACTACAGGTGATATCAAAAACTCTGGGGGTAACCTATGTCTCCATCTTATTGGTAATCTGAAAGCGTTTATTGGTAACGGTCTTGCGGATATTGGTTATGAAAGACAGCGAGAATTCGAATTTTCTGGAAAGGATGTGGATCGAGTTGAGCTCTATGAGCAGATAGAAGAAACGATTGATGTCGTATCGCATGGATTAGATCAATTAACTGAAGAACAACTTGCAGGCAAATTCCCAATTATCATATGGAAAGAAGCAACTGGCATGACTTATACACTGATACATTTACACGCCCATCTTAACTATCACCTGGGCCAGATTAACTATCATCGTAGGATGTTAGTTGGTGGTTCTATAGACAATGTCCTTTAGCGCATTGCTTTTAATTGATAACTAGCTGAGTCAGTTTTTATTAATTTTAGTGATTATTCTTATTCAACAAGCAATCGAATATGCTAGGTTCTATAAAACAGTTCGTAAGCAAAAATCGTAATCATTCCATGGCCTTCGGGTTAGGACTATACTTATGTGGATTATCATTAGCATACATCACGAATGATACTGAACCTTGGGGAACAATAGGAGGTTTCATGGCTGGAATATCTTTGTTTTTTGTTATTAGCGTGGGCGGTAGCAAAGAAAGTCACGAATGATTTATAAATAGTAGAGAAACTGATATCACGATAGTTGTCTACTCAAAAAATAATAGATCAATGCAGATCTTACAAAATGATAATTATTTCAATTTCTTAGTGATTTGGGCATTGATGATAGCTCTGGCGAGTAGTTGTCAAGCACCTGTTAAAGAGGTTGTGAAAGATGATAAAGCTAAGTTGACCTTAAATAAATTATTAGAGTCTCTAGAAAACAAGGACATAACCTCACTCAAAGAGACTATGTCTTCTTCGGGAGATATGGAGCTGGTATTAGCCAATGGCGAGATCTTAAGTGGGGTAGATGCTTTTGTGGATTTTCATGAAGCATGGTTCCAAGATACGTCATGGACCATACGTCATGAGCTGGTTGATTTTCAGTTATATAACAATTCTGCTACAGCTACGGTCAAGGCATACTATAGTGAACCGGATAGAGCAGGCAAGCCATACTTTCATAACATGGTTGTCTCTTATGTTCTGCACAAATCAGAGAATGGTCGATGGGCAGTGATAAAAGATCAGGCCACCTCCTTTGATAAGTCAAACTGATCCATAGAATTAAGGCATCCTTGATGTTGTGCACTTGATTTATTAGATACCAAACGGTATCTTTGTGAAATAAGAGTCGTAGTATAGATGCGTAACCCCGAATTAACAAGATTAAGAATACTTGAAAAGTCAAGTGTTTTATTCAATCTTCAAGGTTATAAAGCAACTTCATTAAGTGAGATATGTAAGGCTTCTAAACTGACAAAAGGAGCTATCTATAAACACTTTAAAGATAAATCCGAGTTGGAAAGTGAGGCTCTTTTGTTTATGAGTAGCAAAATGGTTACTGAAGTAGCAGATAAGATCTCATCGGCGAAAGGTGCCCAGAAGAAATTATACGCTGTCATCAAGTACTTTGCACGTTATCACACCGACCCGCCCTTCGAAGGAGGATGCCCATTGATGAATGCATCTATAGAGGCGGATGATAGTAATCCAGAATTGAAGTTGATCGTGCAGAAGGTAATGGATGGTATGCACTTGAATCTTTGCCATGTCATAAGCAACGGCATCAAGCATAAACAGATAAAGAAGAATACAGATATCAAAGGACTAGCGTCTATCATTATATCATCTTTAGAAGGTGCTGTGATGATGCTCAAAATGATGGACTCTGATCATCATCTGAAAGCAACAACTAAATATTTGAAATCCGAAATAAAGAGAATAATGATTTAGTCTATTTTTTTGTCTTTCAAGATACCGATTGGTATCTAATGTTGTGTGACTTATGTGTTATTGACGAGGCTGCCCTTGTGAATGTTGAATAAACCATCAGTAGTATTAATAACCAAACAAAAATATAATTATGCCGAAATTAGAAACAATGGAGCGATTCATCAAAGCTGTAGAAACTGAACCTCATGATCAAGTGATAGCAGAGTTCTATGCTGAGGATGCCAGCATCCAAGAGAATCAAAGTACACCACGAGCTGGGAGAGAAAAGTTGATTGAATATGAGCGTATGATCCTTAGCAAGGCGATTAAAGTGGACTCCCAATGTATCCGACCTTATATTCACAGCGAAGATAAAGTTGCTATTAAATGGGTTTTTAGATTTGAATGGAAAGATCACACGGTCTCAGAAATAGAAGAAGTGGTTTACCAAGAATGGAGCGGTGAAAAGATCAAGAAAGAACAATTTTTTTATGACCCCAGTCAATTTATCCCAAAGAAGCTAAAGTAGTACTATGAAAGGAGTTGGAAATACACCTTTGATTAAATTAGAAAATATCACATCTGCTGACTGTGCTGAGGTGTATGTAAAATACGAAGGAGCCAACCTAACTGGGAGTATGAAGGATAGAATGGCTTTGTCTATGATCGAAGGTGCAGAAAGAAGAGGTGAATTAAGAAAAGGTGTAAAGGTCATCGAATATACTGGAGGCAGTACGGGGAGTTCATTAGCTATGATCTGTGCTAAGAAGGGTTATGAAGCGTACTTCGTTTCTTCTAATGGTTTTGCTGAAGAGAAGCTTCAGACCATGAGGGCTTTTGGAGCTACAGTAGAGATAGTTCATGCAGAAGGTGGTGTATTAACTTCAGACATCATCAATAGGATGATCGCACGAGTCGAAGAGTTGAAAAACGAACCTAATGTCTTCTGGGTTGACCAGATTAATAACATTGATAACAAGTTGGGCTACCATGGGATGGGATATGAAATAATAGAAGAGTTGGATGGAGACCTTGATGAATTTATCATGGCCGTTGGTGGTGGAGGATGTATCTCTGGCAATGCCGAGGTTTTAAAAGAAGAATACCCAAATCTAAAAGTTGTTGGCGTAGAGCCTTTTTATGTTCGCAACATCTCTGGAGGAGATACCAGGGGAACGCACAAATTAGAAGGAATCGGTCTATCTTTTACGCCTTCGATATTGAGAAGAGATTTGATTGATGAAGTGATTTCAGTTAAAGATGAAGATGCTTACAGGACTGCCAATGAGTTAGCCAGTAGAGAGGGCGTTTTAGGAGGGGCAACAGCCGGTGCTAACGTGTGGGCAGCATTGCAAAGAGCTAAGCTGTTAGGACCTGGGAAGAAAGTAGTAACTGTTGTTTGTGATACAGGGATCAAGTATCTTCAAGGAGATCTGTATGAATGATTATTATCTGGACTTAATTATGACAATAATTGCCAATTGAACGTTTTAATAAACACATACTTAATTTTCATGAAGTTAAAGACACTCTCAATTGGCCTATTTCTATTTGCAACGATCTTTGAAGTTCATGGCCAAGTAGAATACCTAAGACTAAGTCCTGCACAAAAAATCACCCAAAGAGTTGGAGCAACAGATGTGACTATTGAGTTTTCAAGACCTCAGATGAATGGCCGAGAGATCTTCGGTGGATTGGTGCCCTTTGACAAGATGTGGCGCACCGGAGCCAATGAGAACACAACTATTGGATTTGATCATCGTGTAAAAAATAGGAGACACAGAAGTATCAGCTGGAACATACTCCTTGATAACAAAACCATCTCCAGAGCATTGGGAGATTTTTCTCTATACAGATACAGACAACCTTGATGTACCTAATCCGATTGATAATTCTAAACTCTTTTTTTTGACGAAAGTCGCGGTCCAACCATTAAGAGATGTAGAAGAAACACTTGTGATCAATATCTACGACATCACTGAAGCACGTGCAAACTTAGGCATAAGCTGGGAGCGAACCAGAGTTGAGATCCCGATCTCTTTCTATACGGTAGAAGCGATGGAAAAGAAGATAGACCAAGAGTTCAAACAAAATATAATGGACTACAGCATCGCTTCTTCTTATTATACTCAACGAGGTATCCAACTTGAAAAAGCTAAAAAACTAAGAGAGCTGGTCATGAAACTCAAAGAGACGCCAAATGCTTGGGATTATAATGCTTATGGTCTCATCTTAGCACAAATGGGAGAGAAGGAAGAAGCCATAAAGAGTTATAAGCGCTCTTTACAGATGGCCAAAGAAACGAGCAATGTCTACTTGGTCTCTGAGAATGAACGCTTGCTCAAAGAGATTTTAGAATAACGAAAGCTAAAGCCAACAGCTATTGATAGATTAGTAGATATGATAAGTAAACTTAGTCCTGAACTCAATAAGGTCATCTTTATCAACAAGAATACTATGGTGCATATTCTTGAAGGAAGTGGCGGTATCGAAGTGGACTTCAAGAGTTATCATGATTGGCAGGACAAGTTGATCTTTCTCGAGAAAGGGCAGTATATCAAGTTTTTATCTGAAGATTTTTTCATTCGTAAAATTGAATTTGACAGTGAAGATACTTTTCATAATAAAGATGTAAGGGTATTGTTCAAGCATTTGGTGGCTCTGGGCTATATCGACTTCAACCAATGTGAAGAGTGCCAGAAGTACTTAAACTCAAGTGTTTTCTCTCCAGATAATAGAGATATTATAGATGTCTCATCTGAACAATGGTTCTGGCAAAATCCATTTGACGCTAGTAAAGAAGAATACCATTTGATCTTTGACATTAAGGATGTCATAGATGAGCAGTTTAAAAATCATCTGACAAACGAAGAGATTTCTAAAATCATTGGTTCGCGAGGATATGAATCCCAAGCTTTGTTTAAGAATAAAGTTGGGCTTACTATCAAATCACTTATGGGAGAGAAGAGATTGTTAGAGAGCCAGAAAGAAGTTGCTTTTTCTAACAAGAGTATAAAAGAGATAGCTTATGAGTTTGGGTTCAAAGACCCTGCCTACTTTAATCGGGTCTTTACAAAGCTATCGGGTCAGAGTCCTCATAAGTTTAGAGGGTCAGTAAATTTTAAGGTTGAAGATGACTTTCTACCTGAACTTTATCATTTATTGAAGGAATTTCATCACGAGCAAAGAGCGACTGATTTCTATGCTAAAAAAATGAATCTTTCAGTTAAAGCTTTATCAGCGAAGGTGAAAGAGAAACTCAATATTACAATAGGCCAGCTGATCCGACAAGAGATCATCCGTACTGCCAAAGCTTTCCTTCATTCTGATATGCCTATCACAATTATTGCTGATGAATTGGGTTTCGAAGAACCCAATCATTTCTCTGCCTTTTTTAAGCACTATGCTGCAATGTCGCCCAGCGTATATAGGGCCCAGTTAAACTAGAGGCTGTTTCCCATTAACCTTAGTTCCTGTTTATTTCATTCTTTCTAAAAGTACAATAAATAGGGAATTTCTTGTATCAAGATGGGCTTCATCTGCCCTCATATTTGTGTTGTAATTAATTTAAAAGCAATTAAACAATTCAAAGATGAACATTAAGGAACAAGTTGAGCAGATGGATGCAATGGTATCAAAAGGTGCAATAGTAGATGCTGTAAAAAACTTTTTTTGCGATCATGCCAGCACGTCAGATTATAATGACGTAACAACAGACAACAAGGCCCAGATGGTGGAAAAAATGGAAGGATTTGTCGGTGCTATTGCTAAGGTAAATGGTATCCAACATCACCACACTTTAGTAGATAACAATCTGTCTGCTTCAGAATTTACTTTTGATTTTGATATGAAAGACGGCAGTAAGATCCTTTGGCATGAGATCATACGCAGAGTTTGGAATGAAGAAGGAAAGGTTACTGCAGAGGAATACTTTCAGGCATAATCATATCTCATTATAAGCTATAAAAACTTTTCAATTATGAAATTCGTAACAAAACAGATTCATGCTTACTTGGATTACCCAGTAGCGCTTGCATTAATTGGGCTTCCATTTATATTATCACTTGGCAGCTCTTCTCCCTTGGCATTTCAATTGTCTTTGGTAACGGGTATTGCTGCTTTGATTCTTACCATAGTGACTGATCATCAAACTGGCCTTATAGCTCTGGTGCCATATAAGATACACTTGCTAGTAGATTTTTTAGTAGCCTTAGTATTTATCGCAGCTCCCTTTATCTTTTCTTTTGAAGGCCTGGACGCTTACTATTATTGGCTCAATGGAGCGGCAGTCCTCTTTGTGGTAAGTATGCACAAAGCAGATCTTTCATCTCAAAAAAATTAGAACAACTATTTATAAAACACATTTAAAAATATAAAACAATGAAAGCTTTAATTTCTATAACAACACTTGTTACTCTTATGTCCTTCTCAGGTTTGGCTCAAGATAACATGGCAAACAACATCGACAACAGTAATATCGCTTTGCAAGGATATAGTGCTGTCTCATATGCAGATCTTGGTTTGGCACAGAAAGGTGTGAAGCAATTCAAATCAGAGTATAACAAAGTGCTCTACTATTTCACTTCTGCTGATCAAAAAGTAAGTTTTGATCGGAATCCTAGTAAGTACTTGCCTCAGTATGGTGGTTTCTGCGCTTTTGGTATATATGCTAACGCTAAGTTCAGAGTTGATCCAACCAAGTTTATCAGTAAAGATGGCAAGTACTATTTGTTTTTGAACAATATAGAGTTGGACGCTAAGCAACTTTGGATGGGTGAAGATGAAAATACCCTTGTGTCAACAGCTAATAAAAACTGGAAGAAGTTGAGTGCTACTCATAACTAAGTTAGTTTTTATAGCAATTATTTTTGAAGGATGAATCTTTATAGATTCGTCCTTTTCTTATTTGATGCATTTGGTTTTAAGAATGGTTGTGACCTTCTCATAGTCTATATCCTTAATTATGTTACAACACTTCTGACTTTTTGCTTTTGATCTTTGAAAAGTAAAAATCGATTGATAAAAAGTCTATCTTAGGATTCAGCACATACTAATGACAAGCACATACAAATCAACTGTTTTAACATCTGCAGTATTAGTCATTGCAATAATTACAATCGCTCTTGCTAGCTGTAAGAAAGTCAATGTAGACTCGTCTTACAATATCCTTCTCATCTGCATCGACGACCTTCGCCCTGAGCTAAGAAGTTTTGGTGCTGCGCATATCAGCTCACCGCAGATTGACAGACTTGCACAAAGTGGTATCTCTTTTCATAATCATTATGTCAATGCTCCAAGTTGTGGACCTTCTCGATATACTATGTTGACAGGTAGATATGGACCTGCGAGCAATCAAGCACTTTTCCGAAGAGCGAAGAAGATATCTGAAGAGAAGGAAGAAGTGCACCCCAGTATGCCAGAGTGGTTTCGAGGAAAAGGCTACACGACAGTGTCTGTTGGAAAGGTATCTCATCACCCAGGAGGAAGAGGAGGAGCAGATTGGAATGATGATGCACTAATTGAATTGCCGAATGCTTGGGATCGACATCTCATGCCAGTAGGGGAGTGGGATCATCCGCGTGGAGCTATGCATGGTCTGGCTCATGGAGAGATAAGAATAAAAGCGAGTGATATGGATGCCTTCCAAGCTGTAATGGGCGAGGACGATATCTACCCAGATGGTTTGATCACAGATGAAGCGTTGAAACAGATAGATGATCTTTCTAAAAATGAAGGACAGCCGTTCTTCTTGGCAGTTGGCTTGTTGAAACCGCATTTGCCATTTGGGGCACCCCAAAAATATCTTGATCTATATAAAGGAGTAGAGTTCCCACCGATAGCTCATCCAAAGAAGCCTGAAGGTAAAACGACATGGCATCGATCTGGAGAATTCAGACAATACAACCACTGGGGCAAAGATCCCAATGAAGATCAAGCTTATGCCGAAGAAGTCCGAAGATACTACGCTGCCTGTGTGAGTTATGCAGATGCACAAGTAGGAAAGATCCTTGCAGAACTAAAACGCACAGGTGCTGACAGAAACACGATCGTAGTTTTATGGGGAGATCATGGTTGGCATCTTGGAGAGCATGCCATCTGGGGTAAGCACAGCTTGTATGAGGAGTCTTTGCGATCTCCTTTGATCATTAGTGCACCAGATATGAATCAGCAGAATGTTAGCACCAACTCTATCGTCGCGTCTATAGATATCTTTCCAACATTGTGTGACTTAGCAGATATCGAAACGCCTGACTTCGTTCAAGGCCAGTCGCTTAAGTCGATTATAAAAGACCCAAGCAAAGAAGGCCATGCTGCTTTTGGCTATACAGGGAAGGCACAGACAGTGCGTACGGCTACCCATCGTATGACGATTCATGAGGATGGGGCTTTAGAATTGTATGATCACATGTCTGAAGAAAAAGAAACTACGAATGTTGCTTCTAAGAATATGGACTTAACGAAAGATTTGAAATATAAAGTTGAGCTAAAGCTAAATGGGAAAGATGGAGCATCCTCAATTCGATCAGTAAATTGAGGATATGAATGCAAATGTATTACAGATGTACGAGAGATGGTGCATGTTTCTCTTTCTTATTTTTCTAATATCAAGCTGCTTGCCTAAAGAGAAGACTACTTCAGATGTAACCATAGCAGCTTTAGATTCTTCTAACTACCATCAACTACGAAGTGGACTTAAGAATTCGCAAATCAGATTTGAGAGAGATGAAAAAGGAAGGGTTGCCTTTTTAGGAGGCTCCATAACTTATAATCCAGGTTGGCGAGATAGTGTTACTTCATATCTGCAGACACGATTCCCAGATACAGATTTTGATTTTGTTGAAGCAGGTATCCCTTCGATGGGGACTACGCCTGCGGCGTTTAGATTAGAACGAGATGTGTTGTCCAGAGGGAAGATTGATTTGTTATTTGAAGAAGCAGCGGTAAATGATCAATCCAATGGAAGAACCACAACGGAACAGATAAGAGGTATGGAAGGTATCGTCCGACATCTTAGAAATGCTAACCCTGATATCGATATTGTGATGATGCACCTTGTTGATCCTGACAAAATGGAAAGTTACAATAGTGAAAAAGAACCTCAAGTAATTGTCAACCATGAAAGTGTAGCCCGGCACTACGATATATCAACGATTAATCTTGCAAAGGAAGTAACAGATAGAATAAATAATGAAGAGTTCACTTGGGAAGATGATTTTATCAATCTGCATCCATCGCCATTCGGGCAAGGGATATATGCTCATTCTATAATTGACTTTTTGTCAAGTGCTTATGCGAGCAAGACTAAAGAAGTGGATAAGATAACATCTTCTGTTCTCCCTAATGAGTTAGACAATCAGTCTTATGACAACGGACACTTGCTAGACATATCACAAGCTGAGATAGATAAGGGCTGGCACATTGATCCTAAGTGGCAACCCAATGAAAGCACGGGCACACGTCCTAACTATGTAGATGTCCCCATGCTCATCAGTGAGAAACCTGGGAGTACTTTGCAATTAGAATTTGATGGTGACGCAGTAGGGATAGCTGTTGCTGCAGGTAAGGATGCGGGTCAGATAGAATATCGTATCGATCAGAAAGATTGGATAAAGCTTAACCTATTTACTAAGTGGAGTAAGAGTTTGCATCTTCCTTGGTACTATACCTTGGCAACTGGACTTTCTGAAGAAAAACATGTTTTAGAATTACGAGTGGCAGAATCTCAGGATGATAGAAGTGTAGGCAATGCTTGTAGGATTAGGTATTTTTTTGTTGATGGGCATTCTGATTTATAGGTGATTGTAAGATTGATCATAATTATAATTCACTGTTGGTAATAGTTTTGGACAAAAAGGCATGGCAAACAAAGCTTTGTGCTAATCGATAACCGATGGTTGAAATCATCGGCTAACAAACTTAAATCCCACTTAGGTTCTTTTTGTAAAACACAAAAGTTAGTACAATATTTATTTGAGTTAATGATGTATGGTGCGTTGGTATACCCAACGCATAGCGAATAATCTTCATTTATCTCTTAGAGATAAACCCGGCTTTCCAATAACTGCTTGCTCGGTGTTCCATTGTTCTAACGCAGTACTCGTATGAAGTACAAGATTCTCGGACTAAGATTCGCTCTGTACGGTATTAAGAAGAAGTTCGCGTTAAAAAAATCTGAAACCTTGGAAGAATTTTAGCGAGCTGCTTCTGGTATCGAATAGCCGGAAGGCGTATGAGATAAATACATTACAGAGTGGCCCCTTTTTGTGTTTCGTATTTTTGGGGAAACAAAAATATGAAAGCCGATAATTCAGTACAGTATTCTAAGTTTTTCGAAGAGGTGCAAACAGCATAGTTCTCTGGGAGCAAAAGAAGTTTATTTGGCTATTGGTAATAGTTTTTTTAATGAAAATATATTATCATTTAATATGAATAATCACCATTCCTAACTAACCCGTACCTTACAAACACTTACGAGAAAAAATATCTTTAGATCAGCCCCCGCAGGCTTATGATAGAAACCATCGTTCTCATAATCACCTACTCCACTATCCTCATCACCATCTTCGTAGGACTCATTTGCTATAAGCGCAATATTGAAAAAATAGAAACGGTAGCCTTCTCAATATCACTCTTGCTGTTGATAGTGGCGATGACGATAGCACATATTTATGACAATGGAAAGACCTTCCAATCTACACACATCCTCATCCTGCTGTCTATGATCTTGGTAGGAGTGACCACGCCACTAAGTGTGATGTCTGAGCGCAAGCATGATATATCGGCGGGCTGGATCAAGGCGCTATATGGTAGCTCGGCGGTGCTCTTTATCGGTACCTGTATCGCTTACTTTATAGATCAGTTGGCCTATATGCAGTATATCGTTGCTGCCTTCTTGGCTGTCTCGGTGATCTCATCTATGATATTGGCCATGAGGACGGAGCCGCAAGAAAGCAGTGCGCATCTGGAGCGGAGCAATCGGATATTTGCTATTGTCTTTATGATTGTGGTGCCGCTGTCACTCATAGCTAACTATCTACTCACGCATAGTGGGTACGACCTGAAGATCGGTCTGGTGCTGCCGATTGTATTTACCTTGCTGGCGGCGCATAAACTGATCGACGACCTCCAGCGACTCTCGCTGCTCAATCCTAAGCATGATCTCAACGAACAACACTTTGATAACTATCAGCTGTCCAATAGAGAGCGAGATGTAGCCCGACTCTTGGCGAAAGGAAAGACCTATAAGGACATCTCAGAAGAGCTATACATCTCACTTCCTACTGTGAAGACACACTCATCCAATATATACCGTAAGTGCAAGGTCACCAGTCGTCATGAACTCACACTCCTGCTTACCACATAGCTAACTCGCTGATAGTCAGTACTCATACTTTTGTATGAATCTCGAGGTAGTGTAAGTTTTCATACATATGCATCGTTGTGATCGAGCATAGTAGGGGATACATTTGTCGAAACTTAAATACAAGTAGAGATGAAGAACTTTATGATAGTAGTCCTGATGTTTTGCGGATGGATGGCACAGGGACAAGACGATCAGGGAGCTGTAGAGAAGAAGATTACACCATTCATAGCCTATGACTTCGGTGAAGCGGCATTCAATAAGTTTAAGTCGATCTCAGGCGAGGTCGGCGTACAGTTTGCCAATGACCATCTTTTGCGACTCGTCCACATGAATATCCATCTTACAGAGCAGCATCTATCTTCATCATTTGCCGGGGCTATCGATGGCCCGGATGTCGAGGGCAGGTTCTTGGGCGTGGAGGCATTTTATGATCTTCCCGCTTTCACAAATGGTCTCTACATCGGTCCCTCCATCGGCTACTATAAGACTTCTTATGATCACCTCATCTTGTCTCAATCATTTGAAAAGCAGACAGCCACGGTAGGTCTTGGTCTTAGCTATCAAGAGACGGACATCTTGGGTGTCGATGGTCTGTACTTTAGATTCTCCATACCCATGCGTATATCGCTCAATGCCTCAGAGGAATCCCTCCTGGGTGAGACGGTCATCAAGAATGATCGCTTCGGTAACAACATCTGGATGTTCATCGGTTATAGGTTTTAGGATTGGCATTTGCCTTTCGGCAAATGTTGGGTTTGTGTTAGGTTGGGTTGAGTGGTTTGTTCCAAGACCTTAGCTAAGTAATATACCTTCTTTAAGTATGGTAGAATGCCGGATGTTAATGTTTATCTTAGGAGGTATTATGAAGGAAGCAAATTGGATCACTTGAGTTGTAAACACAACATAGAATGAAGTCAAGTAAACTCATAGTCTTTTTGATTTTCTGTATTATGGCAAATTGGGGTTATGGTCAGAACAATGGAAATTGCGATACGGCAATTGACTTAAACTACGATGATGTCATCTCCTATCAATTTGATGACATGGCTTCTGATATAGATATCGGCGAATGCTGGAGAGCTCCTATTAAAAAGCATTGGTTTAATTTGGTTGGTAATGGGAAGGTTGTAAAAATGAGATATTCTTTGTCCTATGAATTTGACCCTTCATTACTGGTTGTGTCAGGATCATGCGAGGAATTAATTTGTATCGAAGGAGGATATCACAAGGGTAGATTTTATTTTCAAACGGAAGCTGGTGTTGAATATAAATTCATTTTCACAGGCAAAAAGGTATATGCGAATTCCGACGATGAACCTGAAGGACAATTTCATTTAGTAACAAAGGGTTTTGAACCTAATTGTTTAGACTCATTAGTTCATGTCTCGGCAGTAGACAGAGATACTACTTTGGCTGCGATAGACTATATAAATGCCTGTCCCGAACTAACGAATTCAGTAAAGTTTATATCTGGAAATAGTATTTTATTGGAGAACGGATTTGAATTAAGTGATTCGAGTACATTGGAGTGTATTATTTATAATTGTGCTACTGGTAATTAGTATGATTTTGGAATTCGTGAACCGATTTCTGATGTTCTGCGAAGTCGGAGGACTTATATCTATTATTAAAATCTAAAGACACTAAACGATCAATCAATGAACGATATAATTGACGAGTTTGAGGAATTAGAAGAGCCGTTGTCCTTCACATTTGAAGAAATAGTAACGGAGATCTGGACGAATCCAAGAGAAGTGTTTCGATTTATCCATGCCAAGCGTTATGAACAGTATATGCTCCCTCTTTTGATGGCTGGCGGTGTATCAAGAGCTTTTGATCGAGCTTCTATTAACGACGCGGGTGATACACTCCCTCTCTTGGGAGTTATCTTATCGTGTATTGTGTCTGGTGTTCTTTTCGGTTGGCTTACAGCATACATCTATGCCGCATTAATCAGCTGGACAGGAGGTTGGTTAGACGGGGATGCTGATAGAAGATCTATTATGCGGGTGATTGCATATGCATCGATACCAGCTATAATAGGCCTTGCATTGATCGTTCCTCAAGTCATTTTATATGGAGAGGAAATTTTTAAGGAGGATGGAGATATTATAAGTGGCGGCATCGCAACTAATATCATTTATTGGGGCGTAATCATTTTGGAAATGATCTTGGGTTTCTATGCGTTTGTGCTTCACGTAGTAGGTCTTTCTGAAGTACAAGGGTTTGGGATAGGCAAGGCAATTTTGAATTTACTGTTGCCAATCTTGATCATTTTTGTACCAGTGCTTTTAATTGTGTTGTTGGTTATGTGAGGTTTGCTATACACATATGTATTGTGCGACGCTCTCCGATGAGAAGGAACTTGGTTTCAAAGTCTTGAGTTCTTACATGATTCTTCGCAAGCATATGGTCAAGAGCAAATAAAATCATTAAGATTAATTTTCATCAAGCCATTCGGCAAGATTAATCTGATACAGGTCAAAGGCGATATTTCAATTTACCTATTATTAGTTAATTCATAAACATCTATTTTCTTTCGCTTCTGTTTAGAATTCAGATTGAATATTTTAAGTTCATTTTTCGCTTCTATATACAACCATAATTCGGGCTTTATGCTAAATATCTCTCCGACGACAGTAGCAATTTTACTATTGAACTTTCTTCTGCCTTTAAGCAAAGCATGAAGATTTGCATTTTCGATATCTAAGTATTCTGCAAATTTCGTTTTCTTAATTTGAAATATGCCAATTAGCTTGTTTAGAAACTCACCTGCCACAATTGTTTCCTTTGTATCATGTTCAAGATATGATTTCATCTGTAGCTTGATACCAATCCTCTGATTCTCAGTCAATTCTTCTTTTGGTATGTCTTTTATGTATGCATCAAGAATATTCTTCGTTAATCTTCTGTCCTTATCTGTGGTACCATCTTTTTGATTGCCTAAAACGTGGTCAAAATAAATATTCTTCATTTGCTATATCAATTTTCAAGTTTGATAAAATCAGTTTTCTGCCAATGATTGGACTAGTAATCATCCGATCACGAAAGATTAATTCAGCACCATATTTGTCTTGATAATATTCTATCAAAGCCCCCTTGCTCGTAAAAACAAGAAAACCTCTATAGTTACCTGTATTCAATTCAAGTGATTTCAAACAGGCAAATGACATTAATATCTCTGCGATGTTCTTGTATTTACCAGTTGATCCAAAGTTCCATGGTGCGATCTCAATATTTTTAAGAACATGATATGCCTCATTCTCTTCTTCTAACTTTATGATTCCTTGAATTCGTTTCTCATAGAGCACTTTATAGAATATCGCATCGTCGTTATAGAGTTGATTCCAATTGAAGCTCCATTCCTTACCAGCTATTTTCAAGTCATTATCCGTGAACTTATCAAGTTGAGCTTGAAATTCTACATTACGTCTATTCTTGATTTGGACCTGCACATCCGTATGAATCAAATATTGATACAATATCCAAAAAAATATGTCATGGTATGACTTATTAGGAATGGCTCGTATCTCAAGCAATCCCTTAAAATAAGAGCTTAAGCCCTTATTAGAGGGGTTGCTCAAGAAGATAGCCGAATCTAAGAGAGATATCCTTGAACTTGATATCTGAAGCTAACGCTCTAATCAATTAAACACAGAGACATCCATCTTCGCTTCTTTTATCAAATCATCTTGAGTGCAACGGAAGACATAAGTCCCATTCTTATTATCGGGTAATTGGATACTCTTGCCATACGAGCCATAAAGATTTTCGATTGCATCCTTATAAATAACTTTTCCTTCAGGGTCCAAGAGTTCAAAAGATGCAGATACATTCATATTGCTAGTATAACGTAGAGATATTTGTCCTGCGCTGGTTATGGAGTGGATGGTTGGCTTTTGATTGGGAATAACATTACTTGAATTAGTTACTTTAATCAAATGCTTTTTATCCTCTGGGACAGTTAGCTTAAGCATAAAAAATAGCCTTGTTTTCACAGGTTGTCCATTACATTCTCCAGGAAGAAAATCAAATTCTTCTCTCATCAAGTCTATAATTCGACGTCCTTCTTCTTCCACACCATGTGGATAGGGCTTCTCATGCTCATAGAGCACCTCCCCAATTTTTCCATTTTCATCAATTGCAAAATCAAAATGCACCCTATTATAATATCCCGCTTCTATAGCTTCCGCAGGCCAATTGAAATTTTCTCTGGCAAATTCACTAAGAATTGGCAGAGCATGCTCACGTCCATCAACTCCTGCTGGGCAAGAAGGTAAACGACCTGACAATGATAAATGATAGTATACGCCGTATTTATTTTTTTCGCAGTTAGACCCAATATTGTTTTCAGCATCTACTTTGAGTGCTTTTTCTTCATCCTCGAAAACTATATTCGCTTCATTAGTAACAGGAGTTATAAAAGGAGAAGAAGCTTTGATCTCATTGTCATTTTTAGTTTTTTCCAAGTTTGGAAATGAACTTACAATTTGATCTTGTACTTTTTGAGCCTCTAACGGCTTGACAAAGATTATAGCGATAAAAATCACAGCAATTAGACCGACTGCATATTTCAGTAAACTGTCCTTCTTTGAATTTGATTGATACATCATAGTAATACGTTTATTTACAATATTTTGATAAAATGGATTAGTTAAGTTTAAGTTGACATTAGGGAATGTCTTTTTCATCAACATGGCGCAATACTCCTTTCGAGAAGACCATGTCAGAACAGATTGATCCGCAGTGTATTCATGATTTTGAATCAGGGCTTGCTTGAATTGATATACTAGGGGATGCCACCAGAAGATTAGTTTTAAAATTTCTATAAAGAGAATATCGAGAGAATGATAAGCCTGAACATGACATAATTCATGCCTAAGGATATTAGCTCTCTCGTGAGAGTCGTACGCTTCACTACCCATAAACACATAGTTCATAAACGAGAATGGAAGTATCTGCCTCCCTACCACAATTTCTGTATGTGTTACGTGCTTTGTGATACTTCCTTGTCTAAATAGGTCACATAATTTGAGGGCCGATTTAACCATTCTGAAAAGAGCTATGGATAAGCCTATAAAGTAGATCAATTGTAAAAGAAAAAGCAAAGAGAAACTCAAAGAATTTGTTGTGATTGGAGTACTACTTTTAACATTATTAGAAAATTCGTTGATGGATAACAGTTGCTCGTGATAAGTGTGGTTAATATCACTTGTGATGCTAGGGATTTCTCCTAATTCTTCAATCGAAACAAAGGATAAAAGTGGTAATATTAGACCAAGTAAGATAGATGCAATAAGGTAGAACCTATTGAGTCGAAAGTGTTTTTCCTTGGCTAAAAGTGATTTATAAATGATGAGTAGAATAAACCAGGTAATTGTAACATTAATTAAGAATGTGAACATAGCGTTGTCTTTTGTGCTTTGTTTGAAGTGCCTATGGTTACTAAGATTCGCAGCGTCTATTCTGCATCTTTCTTAATCTTGTTGAGTAAGGTTTGCATCTCTTTTATAGACATCCTATCATCCTTGACAATGAAAGAAACCAATTCATTAATGGAGCCATCAAAGAAATCCGTTACTAAACCGGATAATCTGCCACGACTATAATCTTCCTTCTTGACAATTGGAAAATACTCGTAGGTCCGTCCGTAGGCCTTGTGATCTAAGTAGCCTTTTTTCTCCAAGATTCGAACAAACGATGAGATGGTTGAGTGCGCAGGCTTAGGCTCTGGCATATCCTTGATCAAGTCACTGACGGTACAAGCTTCCTTATCCCAAATCATCACTAAGATCTCTTCTTCTGCTTTTGTCAATTTTTCCATAGAAGTAGAATTTTGGTGTTCAACTATGAAAACAAATATATAACTATAAAAGTAGCTATGCAACTATAATTACCGCTTTGTTTGAATATTAGATGAGTAGCCAACTAAGTTTCATGTCTACTAACTTCACATTGAGATAGAGAATTGTAGGATTAAAAAGAGATGTAGCCTTATGAAGAGGTTACGATTATTTCAGAACTATTCACCCCAAGATTTAACCCATCACATAAACTCCCAGAGCCATCTATTGTCTTATTTTAGCCCCAGATGAAGATCCTCCATACAGCGGACTGGCACATAGGGAAGGTGCTACACAAACAATCCTTACAAGAAGAACATAAGCACTTCTTTGACTGGTTGCTCAAGACCATGGCTGACGAGGAGGTAGACCTGTTGCTGATATCGGGAGATATCTTTGATCTGGCCAATCCTGCAGCGAAGGATCGTGAGCTGTACTATAACTTTCTCAGTCAGCTGATTGGTACTAAGACGTCGGTCATCATTACTGGTGGCAATCACGACTCTATTGGTGTGCTCAATGCTCCCAGTGAGGTACTTAGTGCGCTAAACATCCATGTGATAGGCGGCGCAACCGAGTATCCGAAAGATGAACTTATTGAGATTAAAGGTGGTAGTGACAGCTTAGAGGTTGTAGTGGCAGCTGTACCATATCTGAGAGATCGCGACTTACGTCACATCGATACCAGCCACAAACAATCATCTCGAGTTGAAGCGATCAGGGAGGGTATCAAGAAGCATTATGATACGCTGGCTGACTTGTCCAAAGAGTTATATCCAAAAGTGCCGTTGATCGGTATGGGGCATCTCTATACTAAAGGATCGATCACCAGCGAAAGTGAAAGAGAGATACAGATTGGCAACACTGCAGCCATAGAAGCAAAGCACTTCTCTGATGCTTATGCCTATATGGCATTGGGGCACATCCATCGACCCCAAGTCATTGATAAGAATGAATTCATCCGATATTCTGGTTCTCCCATTGCCTTGAGTTTCTCTGAGCGGTCAGATGATAAGATTGTTCTTATAGTCTCTATAGAAGATGGTAAGGTGCTTTCGCCAAATGTTGTTCCCGTTCCCAAGTTTAGAGCGCTTAAGAAAGTAGCTGGCTCTTTAGAAAAGGTTATCGAACAACTCGACAGCTATAAGAATGAATCTACACTACCTGCGTTTATAGAAATTGAAGTAAAGGAAGACAACTTCAGCTCGCAAGTACTTGCTCAAGTAGAGAATCTCATCGCCCTGCATAAAACTGATGATCGATTTATCATTTTAAAATCAAAAGTCAACTTTAAGAACGGCAGTAAGGACACGGCTGATCTTTTCAAGTCAGGAACTAATGTAGAGGACCTGACTCCGCAAGAGGTATTTCAAAGAAAGTTAGAATCTGAAAACGCTACTCCAGAAGAGCAAGCAACACTTAAAGAGGCATTCAGCGAGTTGTTAGAATATGTTCACGAACAAGAAGGGCTGTGAAGATACTCAAGCTGACATTTAAAAATATCAATAACCTGAAAGGGCATCATGAGATCAACTTTGATGCAGTGCCGCTTTCGACTGCGGGGATATTTGCAATCACTGGCCCTACTGGCTCAGGTAAGTCAACTATCCTTGATGTTATCACATTGGCACTCTTCAATAAGATACCAAGATTTAAAAATGCTTCCAACAAGGAAGTGATCATCTCAAAAAAGCAAATCCAAGAGCACGGCTCCATCATGACGCTGCACACAGGCGAGTCATATGCCGCCATCAAATATGAAATCAACGGACGATCATATACATCAGAGTGGACGTTGTCTAAAGCTCGAACGGGCAATCTGAAGGACTATGAAATGTTCATCTATGATACCAATGACAAACCTCTTGATCTTAAGAAAAGCGAGGTGCCCGCTAAGAACGAAGAGCTGATCGGATTGAGCTATAGCCAGTTTGTCAAGTCTATCATTTTATCACAAGGAGAGTTTTCAAAATTCTTAAAGGCTGACAAAAATGAAAGAGGCAAGTTATTAGAAAACATAACGGGCACATCAATCTATAGAAAGATAGGGATTGCCGCTTTTCAAAAAGAGAAAAGTGCACGAGAAGCCATTGACAAAGCAAGAGAGATCATAGGTGTGATAGAGGTTCTTCCCGAAGAACAGGTTAAAGAGCTCACAACTTTGTCAGCCAGCTCGAAGAAGGAAAAAGAAAAATTTGACGTAAGTCTAAAGCAACTTATAGAGGTCCAAAAAACAAAGCAAGGCATAGCAAAGGGCAACAAGGAACTGCGCATCAAGCATGAGATGGCTGTTGATCTTAAAGAAAAAGAACAACTACTTACTCCATACTTAGAGCGTCTGCAAATACATGAAAAACTAACCCCTGTTCAAGGCAAGATAGCGATCTATAATGATGCCATCGCCAACAAAAGGATAACACAAGAAAACCTTACTTCCTACAAGTCATCTTACGAAGCGTCCAATGTAAAATTAGAAAAGGTGATAGCTGAGATGACTGAGCTCACCAAATCCAAAGTAGATCAAACCAACTTCAAGAAAGTAATGTCCTCTTTTGAAAAAGAGATTAATGATTATGATCGTGATTTACAGGAACTCAAAAGTAGAGGCACAGAAGAAAGAAACAGAATCAATCAAAAGATAAGAAGCTATCCAGACACCATCAGCACTGTGCCAGATGAAGCCATAGAGCAATTAAAAAGAAAAGAGAAAGAGATAGCGGACATACTGGCGCTAGCGAAGTTGTCACCCAAAGCTGATATCGGTCAACTAAAAGAGAAGCTTCGCCAGCAACGAGAAAACGTACTTACGCTACAAAGTATATTTCGTGAAAACGATGTCCTTACCGCTGTTAAAGCAAAAGTTGATGAAGTTAAGCATCAACAAAGTAGTCATAGTGCTACAGCCAAAGAACTAGAGCCCAGACTCACCAGTGAAAAGGAAGTGGGTCAGCTGCTCAAGGACAAAGCCCAACTGCTGCTCAAGCAAAAGAGCGATGCCGAACGCATCGAAAGATTGGAAGATATAAGAGAGCATCTCGAAGATGGAAAGGCATGTCCTTTATGTGGTTCAACAGATCATCCATACAGTGCGCACAAGCCAGGCAAAGAGACATCGGACATAGAGAAAGAGATCAAATCAGTAGAAGCAGAGCTCTCTTCAAAAAACATATCTATACTTAAACTTGAAAAGCAAGTGGCCCAGGCTAACACTGCTATCAAACTAACAACCGAGCAACTCAAATCACTTATCACCCAACAATCCGAACTGTCTAAAAATATAGAAAAGCAGATCAACCGATATCAAGGTAAGAGTAAAATAGAAATCGATAATCTGCATGAAGTTGTAAAGCAAGCGCAGATCACAGAAACAAATCTTGAAAGAGGCATCGAGGCAATCGATGAGCAGAAAGCGAACACAGAGCTTCAGGAGCTTTATACTTCTTTAGCTTCGCTAATGGAGACATACAAATCTAAGTATACCAAGAGACAAGAAAAATACCAAGGATCAGATATCACAACTCATTGTAATCGACTTCAAGATGTGTTTGAAGCCAGCAAGACCTCAATAGAAAGGCTAAAGGTGTCTATAGAAAAAGAAAGCAATGATCTCAAGCGAGCGGAAGACCTTGTTAGTGGTATCAACAAAGAGCTGACACCGCAGTTGGCCAACTTAGGATTTAGTAATCTGGAGGAAGTAAGTAGTCACATACTTTCTCAAGTAGAAGTAGAAAAAATCAGATCTAACAAAGAAGAACTTGCAAAGCTCTTAACTTCTAATCAGACGGAGATATCAACACTTCAAAAAGATATTAAGGCACTATCTGAAAAAGATACCAAAGTCGAAAGTTCTCTTGATCAGATAAACCTAGCTGTTTCTGATTTGGAAAAAGAGCGGGATGAACTAATTGAAAAGATAGGTGAGATCGGTACTAAGCTTAAGAGAGATCAAGATGACCGCAAGAAAATAAGTGAGAAGGAAAAAGAAATAAAAGAACTTACCGAGACCTATGACAAATGGGCTATGATGAAAAAGCTCATCGGAGATGCCAATGGCAACAACTTTGCAAACTTTGCTCAAGGACTCACTTTGCAAAATCTCTTAGTCTACGCCAACCGTAGATTAAAAAATCTTTCTGATCGTTACCTTCTTGACAAAACCAGTCAAGAAGACACACTCAATGTCATCGATCAATATCAAGGCAATATCAGAAGAGCCGTGTCAACTCTCTCGGGAGGAGAGTCCTTCTTGATCAGTCTAGCACTGGCACTGAGCCTCTCTGATATGGCTTCTAAGAATGTATCACTGGACAGCTTATTCATCGATGAAGGATTTGGTACGTTGGATCAAGAAACACTTGAGATAGCGATCAACACATTAGAAAAGTTGCAATCAGAAAGCCAAAAGACAGTGGGCGTCATCTCTCATGTCAATGCACTCAAAGAGCGAATCAATGTTCAGATCGTACTCAACAAAAATCCACAAGGATATAGCGAGATTGAGATAGTAAGCTAATCCGAGACTCCAGTTCTACCTGAAGGAGTTGTCAATTATATATGCGATATTACAGGAGTAATCTAACGATAAAAGATATTAGATGAGATGGATGATATTGGGCTTTGCTGCCCTACTAACTTTTGCATGTTCTAATGCGACACAACCAAGTGCGAAGAAGTTTAAGAAGAACATAGCCATAGATGAGCGCTTATTCATGCATGGCGTTGCATCTGGAGACCCAATGTCAGATGCTGTGATCATATGGACAAGGGTATCAACTGACCAAAAGACAAGCACAGTCAAATGGGAGATCAGTGAAACACGAGACTTTAGCGTACCTGTTTTATCAGGTCTAAAGACAACCGATAAGAGCATAGATTACACCGTCAAGGTCGATGTGCAATCATTGCAACCTGATATGGTTTATTATTATCGATTTATCGCAGAAGGGAAAAGCTCGGCAATTGGAAAAACGAAAACACTGCCAGTTGGTAAAACAGATAATGTAAAGCTTGGGATCGTGAGTTGTAGTAATTATGAGTTTGGATACTTCAATGCTTATAACGGCATGGCGGCGGCAGATCTCGATGCAATCTTGCACTTAGGTGATTATATATACGAATACGGTCCCGATAAATATGGCGACAAGAGTTTTTCAAGAAAGCATCTACCCGCCAAAGAGATCACAACTTTACAAGATTATAGAACCCGCTATGCTCAATATAGAGAAGATAAGGGATTGCAAAATGCACATGCAAGTCATCCATTCATCATGATCTGGGATGATCATGAGATAGCCAACAACGCTTATAAAGATGGTGCACAAAACCACCAAGAGGATGAAGGGGACTTTATGCTTAGAAAACAAATAGCCAAGAAGGTTTATTATGAATGGCAACCGATCAGAGTGACAAAGAATGATGAGCTATATCGAACTTTTGCATTTGGAGATCTTGTGGAGTTGATCATGTTGGACGAAAGATATACAGGAAGGCACGAGCCGCCTGCCACGATAGATCAGGCAGCAGAAGAACGCACCATGCTGGGAGCATCGCAGCTCACTTGGTTTAAGCAACAACTACAATCAACAAA
>CALIHL010000063.1 GCA_938022935.1 uncultured Saprospiraceae bacterium | reverse complement strand
ATTATAATTTAATCCAGTTAATTGCTGTGCTGAAGATGGTTTTGAAATCAAAATACATATGAGAGCTATCATCGCCACACGCATCAGCCCTCTCTCAAAAGCGACTCGGACCAATCCCGCGGCATTGCGAACACCGAGCTTATCCATCATATTCTTACGATGACTATTGACCGTCTCATGACTAACAAATAGCTTTCTTGCAATCTCTTTAGAAGAGTGCTCATGTGCGATGAGATTTAAGACTTGTTTTTCTCGTTGAGTGATCCGAGTCACGGTTGCTCTTGATCTGACTACTTGAGAGTTGTTGAGTTTAGTAGATGTAGGATGCATAATGTTGATGTATAAAGGTTAACAATTAGAAAGTCTAAAGAATGACCTTTTCTTTGTCGCCATCTCATATCGACTCAGAAAAGTATAAGTCGATATGAGATCTGAAATCTTAGTAAACGGAGGTCCAGTGAAAGGAGGCGCGGTTTTGGCCATTGCTGTGATTAATGATTGATTGCAATACAAAGGTAAAGTGGCATTTTGACAATTCTTGTCCCCCATTTGGGGGACAAGAATGGCTATTTTGAGGATTCTTGTCCCCCATTTGGGGGACAAGACGGCATATTTCGTGATTTTTGGTATTAGCTTGAAGAAGGCACTTCTTCAAGAGCTGAAGTGCTTGAGAATCAGAATGACAATGAAAATCAAAACTATAATGAAGCAAGAGATTTTGGTTTATTTGCCTCCGGCGCCCATATCCCTAAAGGGTTGTTAACGCAGTTAAATCAAAATGATAATGAAAATCAAAACTTCAATTAGGTGATGTGGTGATGTGGTGATGTGGTGATGTAAAGAAATCTAATCTCGAAGAGCATTGTAGAATTTGGCACTTTCGCCACCTGCGCCTATAATCTCTGAAGGGTTGCAGAGCAGTCAAATCAACCTGCAAGACTCTGAGTACCACTTCACTCCTGTATAGGCCATTCCGTCGGAAATGACTATGTGCTATGGTATTGTCATAAGATCTTTAAGGTAAATTCAGATTGTTATGAAGTATTTAGTTGTCGCTGTACTAATATGCACAGCCATTCTATACATTCCTTTTCACTTAGACCGTGTTCAGGAGAAAAACGAATTCGGCGTTCCGATTGGAAAAAAAATGAAACATATAGTTGAGTTTAAAAAAAACCTGGATGAACTTGCCGTTGATGACTTAATAGTATTTAATACTCAACCACCTCATTTTGCTAAAGTTGGAAAACAAGTTAATGGTATTCAAAGAAGCTTACATGTTGTGGAAGATTCGATTGTAAAAGGTAAAATAGGCCCTTATTGGGCAAAAGAATATCTCTGGGGAGGCGATGACATAGAATGGCGTAATTCTGGACGTACAATAAGACCGGATATTCATTTCATGTTTGTTAGTGGAGAGGTTAATAGTGTATTTAGAAATTCTCCATCTCGCTTCTCTTACTTTGAACAAGTAGGTAGTATCCCTATTGAATCTTTTTTGTTTTCGTTCTTTATCATTTGGCTCTTATTGAGATTTACAGGTAGTAAAGTTTTTATTGTAGCTGGACTTTTTGTTGCTCTATATTTTATATATGATTATATTATAACTGATGAGGTGAACAGTTATGAGTTGTACCCTAATGCAAACATTGCATTTAAAGTTAAGGCAGTTATAGATATTACATTCTTATTTCTCTTTGGAGTTAATATGCTTAAATGGTTGGATAAGATAAATAATGATAATATGTCATTTCCTCTAAAATTTATTTGTGTCTTACTACTATTTCCTGTTTCTTCAATTCTTTCATATGGCATTGTGTTTTCTTTTTATCCTGAAATATCTATGAATTACCCTTATCAGGATGGAGTGTTTGGGAAGGTATCATTTTGGTCAAGCTATATTAATGGTTATGTTTTTGCATTTACAGGAGTTGTGGTTATTGGAATTGAGAATTTTAGAAAGGTAAAAGATGAAAAGAGAAAGGCAGTTTTATCTCATCAATCGTCATCAGCCCAACTCAACAGCCTCCAAGCCAGACTCAACCCGCACTTTCTATACAACTCACTCAACTCTATAGCCAGCCTGATCAAGTCAGAACCCAACAAGGCAGAGGAGATGACACTCAGTGTATCAAGATTCCTAAAACACTTTTCTAATCGCGAGTCCGATCATATGACTTTGTTGCAAGAGGAAGTAGAGATGATAGAAGAGTACTTGGCAATTGAAAAAATAAGATTTGGCGAAAGCTTAACTTATAAGATCTCTATCTCACCAAATGCATCCGATCAGTTGGTGCCAAGATCATTACTACAGCCACTTGTTGAGAATGCCATCAAGTATGGATACAGTACCGATCAAAGCTCTGTGCACATCAGCATAGATATCACCATGAACGATCGGCAGATGATGATTGGCATATCCGACAGTGGACCAGCTTGGGATGAAGACCTTCAAAAGGGATATGGCTTGTCCAGTGTATACAACAAGTTGTCGTTGATCTATGGAGATGACCATGATGTCAGCTTTGTCAATGATCCAGAGAAGAAGATAGTAGTTATCATTGCAACTGATAAAGTGAAGGTATATGATTGAGTTGGCTATCATCGAAGATGAGCAACCTGCGATTGATCGGTTGAAAATGATGTTGTCTGGTTTGGCAGAGCAAGTTAATATTGTAACCGTTGCTATGACGGGCCAAGATGCCATCAATCAATGTGAACGGACTAAGCCAGAACTCATCTTGTTGGATATTCACTTGCCTGATATGAGGGGATTTGAAGTCATCAAGAGTTTATCTTATGAGCCGTATGTGATCTTTACAACGGCTTATGCTGAGTATGCTTTGGAGGCTTTTCGGACCAGAGCGATTGATTATCTACTGAAGCCATTTGACAAACATCAATTACAAGCAGCAATAGAAAAGTACAAGTCCATAAGTGCAGAACAAAGGCCTACAGTAAATTGGGAAGAGATGTCTACACTTTTTGACAACCGAAAAGAACGTACCAGCTTAGCCGTAAAGAACGGAGATAAAATCAAACTTATAGACCTTGATCAGATTGTAATTGTACAAGCAGATGACAAGTATGCACAACTCACTTTACAAGATGGCACTACGATGTTTTGTGACCAACTGCTGAAGGACATCGAGAGTCGACTTAATTCTGACTTCTTAAGAATCCATAGATCCATCATCATAAACACTTCTTTGATCCGAGAGATCTCAAGAGGATTTAAATCACGATATAGCTTTCATTTTAAAAATCCCAAGGTTACGTCAGTACGATCTAGTGCAAGTTATAGTGATGAGATAAAGGGGCGGTTTAATTTGTAATACTTTACTTATAGCTATGAAATAAGAGGTTGGAAACCTTTATTTCAGAAAGATGGGCACTACATTGAGCCAAAGGTTTTCAAATCTCTTGGCGAACTGAAAAGTGAACCATCAAAACGACACCTCACTCAACCTTATCATAACTCCCATAAAACCAAAGCCGAGGCATGTGCTCTGTATCATCTCCGTCATAATAGCCATAACCTATGATCTCATAAGTATCATCAGAGATCGTCTCGTAAAAGTATTCTACTTTGGGCGGTTTGTCTTGTTGAGATTGCCAGATGATAGTGTCAGATCCTTCTTTGCTACCACTATGTATTACGGTGCCTGATGGTTTGCGAACGACGCACCACATCTCGCCATTTTGGATTTTATTAACACCGTGGCTGACCTCGGTTTCTTTTGTCTTGGGATT
Source organism: uncultured Saprospiraceae bacterium (assembly GCA_938022935.1). Lineage (GTDB taxonomy): Bacteria > Bacteroidota > Bacteroidia > Chitinophagales > Saprospiraceae > JAJRXG01. The sequence goes on along the minus strand of CALIHL010000063.1, from coordinate 4,073 downwards.
GTAATCTGAGATCTTTACTTTTTGAAAGTATGGACTCACTGATGTATAGATCTGAGTGACATTGATCTTATAAGATATTTTAAATCGCTTGTCAGTGGCTTGCTCTTTGGTGAGTTTGATCAATTGATTTTGATTCAGCTTAGGTGGCTTAGGGTCTTCATAAATAGAAAACACACCCTGCCATGTTCCATCCAATGGTTGGTATACATTTGCGAAAGCTTCATCTGCTTGAAGGACCTTGGGAGCATCAGTGATATTGTCTATCTCATTTTTACTTTGAGAGCAGACGCTCGAGATAAGACTCAGCGTAAGAAGTAAGTATAAGTGAACGAACTTCATAGTACTTTAGAAGTGCAATTCGTACAAACGCTAATTAGCCCTATAATCAAGAGGCGCTTCTCGGTCTCCCAACAAAGCTTCATACTTAAAATCTTCGCCTTGCCTCTTTTTCAATTCTGCTTTAGCCGCAACAATGACTGTTGGATCTTTGTAAAGATCGATAGCGGAAAGCGCCATTGTCTTGGCCGCTACCATCATGCCCTTGTGCCCGATGCTCATACCGCCAGCAGCAACCGCTTGCCAGCTGTGTGCCGAAGTGCCAGGCACCCAAGTAGCCGTACTGAGTCCTGCTGTTGGAACCAACCAACTTACATCACCAACATCTGTGGAGAAAGGTACAGCGTATTCCGATAATCTAAAGGGCCTTATAGACGCCGCATCTTCAGGTGTCACCTTCATATCAGGATATGACTTGATGATCTCCCTTGCAAATTCTAATTCTTCAGCATCGTAAGTCACGCCACCTACTAATTGTAAGTTGTCATTCATGACTGTAGATAGTGCTCCATTGGGCAGGAGATTATAGGCACCACCGATAACTTCATAGTCCATAGTTGTTTCAGTACCCAAGGCAGCTCCCTCCGCACACTTAACCAATCTTTCAAATATGGACTTGACATCACGCATCTGTGGATGTCTGATGTAGTAGTAGACTTCAGCTTCTGCTGGCACAACATTGGGCGCTTGACCACCTTTAGTGATCACATAGTGGATGCGTGTCTCTTGCGGTACATGTTCGCGCATCATATTGGACATGTCATTCATCGCCTCTACCCCATCGAGTGCACTTCGTCCGCGATGAGGAGCACCTGCAGCATGAGCTGAACTGCCGTAAAATCTAAACTTAGCCGACTTGATCGCCAGACACGATCCAGCGCTTGCATTGTTGCCACTACCTGGATGCCAGTTGAGCATCGCATCTACACCATCAAAAAGCCCAGCACGAGACATATATACCTTACCACTTCCTCCTTCTTCTGCTGGCGTGCCATATACTTTGATCGTACCACTTCGCCCACTCGACTGCAACCACTCTTTGATTGCAATCGCAGATGCTACTGAAGCGGTACCAAACAAGTGATGACCACAGGCATGTCCAGCTTCACTGCCTGCTTTTACAGACTTAAAAGGAACAGCCTCTTGCGATAGGCCTGGTAGTGCGTCAAACTCCGCCAAGATGCCAATCACAGGTTCGCCACTACCATAGCTACCTACAAAGGCAGTTGGTATCTCTGCGACACCCGCTTCTACTTTGAAGCCTGATTGCTTTAGTGTATTTTGTAAAAGCGAACTACTCTTTTCTTCAAGATAACCCAACTCCGCATGCTCCCATATCTGATGGGCTACTTTGGCAAAGTCATCTTTCTTTTGATCCAACGAAGTCAGGACAGCTTGCTTCTCTTTGGAGATGCTTTGTCCAAAACCACTTGGCGCAATTAGAATTACTGAAAGCAGTATAGTAGCGAAGAACTTAAACATGGTTTCTAATTATAAATTATGCGAAGACAATATTTTTCAAATAGTTAGCTCCATCTTGCGCACAATCCATCGGTGTTGTATTGTCATATCGCTCTTGCTCCATGATATAATACTGCATACCATTTTCTTGTGCTACTTTTAATATACTTGGAAAGTCTATGATACCTGTGCCCAGCGTACAAGTCGCAGCTCTTTCATCTCCAGCATCCTTCATGCGATCCTTTACATGACAAAGTCTAAATCTATTTGGATATTTTTTCAAATATTCGATCGGATCTGCACCTCCAGTAACCACCCAGTAGATATCCATCTCATGGTCTACAGTATCAGGATCAGTGTTGTCCATGATAAAGTCATGAGGGATCTGCCCTGAGAATGCCTCAAAAGAATAAGCGTGATTATGATAAGCAAATCGAATCCCTTCCTTCTTACAGATGGCACCGCACTCGTTAAATCTATCTGTTACCTTCTTCCAGTCATCCATACTTTTCTGCGGACCGATATATGGACAGATCAAGTACTTCATGCCGATCTCTGCCGCTTGTCCAGCTTTCTCTTCAAAGTTCTCTCTGATATTACAATGACTTGAGACCATATCAAGTCCAAGGTCATTGATATACGTCTTAAAGTTTTTATGTCCCATATCCCAGAACATACCTTGTGCGCCGTCGTATCCTTCGATCTGATTGAAGCCCATATCGGCGACTTTCTTTAGTGTTCCTTTTGGGTCCGCAGGGATCACATCCCTAAGCGTATAGAGCTGGATGCCAAATGCGTCAAGACTTGGTTTTGCCATGTCCATGGCCACTTTGGCCGCATCGGCTCCTTTTTTAACAACGGCTGCACCGTCTGATTTGCAAGCTATTTGCGGAAGCACAAGAGAACCGACTGACGCCGCCCCTGCTATTCTAATAAATGATCTTCGTGTATTTTTCATGTTATATGACTTTCGTTAGTATCGAATAAAAGTAGACAATATTTTAGAATCCTGATACTCAGTATTTAGGGCACTGGGTCTGAAGCGCTATTGCTGTGCTCTTCCTCTGGTTGCACATATTTTCAGTATCATTACAAGACATCTACTTAACGTGAAATATTATCCGATGAGGTTTAGTCTGCCGTTTGTTATACTGCTTGCATTGGTGCTGATGATGAGTTGTTCTCCGACTACAGTCCCACTCTTTAATGGAGAGAATCTTGATGGTTGGCATGTGGATGTGCCCGATCAAGATATCAACCCAGATACGATTCCATCATTTGTAGTGCGCGATGGTATGTTGGTGAGTATGGGTGAGCCTCAGGGTCATCTCATCACAGACGCTTCTTATAAAGATTATCGACTGGAGTTAAAGTATCGCTTTGTTGGTGAGCCTGGTAATTGTGGTGTGCTGGTTCACGCCTCCACACCTCGTTCATTATACGATATGTTTCCAAAGTCCATAGAGGTGCAGATGATGCATGAGAACGCAGGGGACTTCTGGTGTATCGTTGAAAACATAGAAGTGGATAACATGGTAGAGAGAAGAGGCCCAAAAGAAGAATGGGGCATCACTGAAGGAAAGAAACGGCGGATACTCAATCTTACAGATGGCACAGAACATCCACTCGGAGAATGGAATACTTATAAAATAGAATGTCTGGGCGATAAGGTTAAGGTATGGCTCAATGATACTTTCGTAAATGAAGGCTATAACTGCACTGCACAAAAAGGTCAGATCGCGGTACAAGCTGAAGGCGCTGAGGTAGAGTTTGAGTATATAAAGCTGACGCCGATCACAAAACTTTCTAATTAACAATGGCAAGCTCAGCTGACTCTAATGGCATCTGGGAGTGGGACATTGTAAAGTATGTCTCCTTAGGATCATTGCTTCTTTTTACAGGATTGCTGTTTGTATACGGATATACAGAAGAAGGTGTTCGACAGAACATAAGATGGACAGCGCGGATTAGTTTTACTTTGTTCGTATTGGCTTTTGGGGCAGCAGGACTGCACTACTATTTTAAAAACTCATTGACCTGGTGGTTACGGATGAATCGTAAATACCTCGGGATCTCTTTTGCAATTATTCATCTGGTACACCTTGGTTTTATAATTTGGTTGCAGTTGTCGTTTAATCCTATTTTTAGTCAAGCTGATTTAGTATCGCTACTGGGTGGAGGCATTGCCTACTTTTTTGTAGTTGTGATGCTGCTGACTTCTTTTGAGTCATTTTCCAAGCATTTGTCAAAATTACAATGGAAGCGTTTGCATACCA
>CALIHL010000062.1 GCA_938022935.1 uncultured Saprospiraceae bacterium | reverse complement strand
GCGATCTCTTTATCATACCAAAACAGGTTATTAAATACCGTGGTGAACATATCAGAGATCTCTTCTGTCTCAGTAGAGATGTTTGTGAAGAAGATTTTACCAATGCCTGTTTCTTTGCTAAAATACATCATAGTCCCAATGCCAAAATCATTGCCACCATGTCCTATACAACAGCCCACTTCTAAGTCCCAGATAACTCCAGTTGGATAATCAAGATCTGGAATCTGATTAGACATCATCGTTTTAAATGACTCTGGTTTCAAGATATTTTCACCGCCTTGATAACCAGACATCATCGATTGCAAGTACTTGGTTAGTTCTTCGATATTGGTACTGATGCCTCCATCCGGATATGTCGCACAGTAATATTCAGGGACAGCATTGTAGATCTCATTGTAGTAGGTCACATGATTAGAAAAGTCATCATTGTTATATATCCAAGATGTGTTTTCTAAGCCGAGTGGATCAAAAATCACTTCTTTAGAATACTCTTTGAAATCCTTACCTACTGCAAGTTGTATACAGTAACCCAAAAGAGCTGCACCAATGTTACTATACTCATATGTAGTTCCTGGGGCTTCCTTAAAATAATTCTCATCTGTGCCCCAGATATCGTCATCAAAAACATTGTTCAAATAGGTCTCAAGAGATATATCAGAATTATTGGAGTACTTCCGTAAATATTCTTCCCATGATTCTGGGAAGTCTTCTAAATTCAAATCTTCTGAAAAAATATACGACCTATGATAATTGCCTCCATCAGAGATACTTGATGTATGAGTTGCCAATTGCCTAATCGTAATCGGTATATCCTTATGCACAGGATGCTCTACTTTAAAAGGCAGTATGCTATTAATCTCTTGATCTAACGTCAACTTACCTTCTTCTATAGCTTTCATCGCACTAACACCAACAAAAGTCTTACTGATCGATGCTATGCCTTGCAAAGTCTTGGTAGTCAGCGGTTTTTTAGCTTCAAGGTCAGCATAACCATAAGCCTTTTGATAGATAATCTCATCTGCTGTAAAAAGAGAAACTGAAAATCCTGGTAGCACTTCTTTTTCATTGTAGGCTTGAAGGTCTCTTTCTAAAGAGTCTATGATGCTGGAGAATCGGGATGGTTGTTGGGTGGTTTGGTTTGATTTTTTGGGTTGGGTGCAGGAGGATAATACCACTAGTATGAGGCAGAGGGGGCTCGCGAGGCTCAGCTTTCTTGGGCAGAATTTATAAAATTGTAAGATATTTAAGATTGATTCTGCTTTGTTCATTGAAGTGTGCTATTTGTTATTGGTTCGTGTCCTCTTCACTGCGATTCTATTGCTTATGAATCGAATCCTGGTTGCTTGTTTTTTAGTTTCTTATTGAAGACTCGGTGATACTGAAGTCGTTCTGCGCTATATTTTACTTTTTAACTTTAGTATTAAACTGATCATATGATTTTACAAATCTTCTCCATCCAATAATTGATGCATTTACTTCATCCACATTTAAATCATAATCTCTTCGAGGTACATGCATAATTGAACCACTATACTTTTCTCTAACCAAGTTGGCACTCTCAACTGAAAGGGCTCTCTCATAGTCCTGATACAGGTCCCAAGCTCCAAATTGATGCAAGATACTATGAGATATTTCATGAGCTATACTTTGTTCTCCATAATTGTTAAGTGTAAAAAATTGAGCAAGAGGAATCTTTCGGTAAAAACGCGATACATAAGAATGTCCAACTCGATAACCTTTTACAAAAAGCACAATGCAAATCTTTTGTTCTCTTATATCAAGATTTTGATCATCAAAAAAGTCTTCAACACTCTTAAAGCCCAGCTCTTTTGCAAAATATTTCATAAACATCTTTGGAGCTTTAAGTATTCGAATATTTTCCAAATAAACATCTTCTCCAGCTGTGGTAACAAAATAATCCTTATCAAAATTCAGGTCTTTTCCATAATCATCAGCCTGACCTTCGAGCCAATCCAAACTATCATCGAGCTCGTTTAAAAGGTTATCTATCTCATCATTTTCAAAAGACCCATTCGATGTATTTACGAAGGATGTAAAAACAACAATATCTCCAACCAATGAAGTATAACTCTCACCAGTAACATAAGTCTGGCCATTCAATTGAGAACTTACCAATAAGACAGACAGTACAATTACTAAAAATATCTTCATCCTATTGTTTTATTTTTTCTTATAAAAAGATTGCTCTTATTTTCGATCACAACCTCGTTGACATCAGTTCATAGGATTAGCAGATACTTCTTTGAATTCGGGAATTACAAATCTACTTTCACTCAACTCTTCCTTCTTAAAGTCTATAGCCTCTAGGGTAATTTTACCCATAAAACCCTCTTGCTTCATTTTAAGAGGCAGACAACTAATCTTCTTTAAAATATGCTCCCAATGACCGTAGATATGACCTTCATAGAACTTAGCATCCATTTTAAAATGATCACTATTATACCAAATCGTCATTGATCCTAAAGACGATTTGACCACTATGCTCTTACATGGAATGCCGAGAATAGTATCAAGTTCTGTGTGCTCCGTTGTTTCGACAAACTTATCCAAGTACTTTTTACTATCTAAAGTTATCGCCTTGTCAGACCCTTTCTGCCAGCTGTACAACAATCCATCTTTCGGATTATATGCTTGAAAACCCATCTCTAAGCCTGCATCTATTTCCGAGACATAATTACTTTCCTTATAAAAATATCTCTGCACCATATATCCACGTTCGCCAAATTGTTGTTTCAATATACTTTGCCACATACTATCTGAAACCATCTCTGGGTTAGGATTATCTGCTGTTAATTTGTAGGTAATACTCCCTTCAAAGGATTGGCTATTTAAGCAATAAGCAATCATCATCAGTATGACTATCAATTGATACTTAATCATCTCTTTCATCGAACTTTATCTATTTTATTAAAATATTCTGTTTTTATCAATCAACATAAATGTAGCTCTTCTTCACAACACACAGCACTGTTTGAAGTTGAGCTTGAGGTTGATTCTTGAACTTGCTCTTTTTATCACTCCCCCTCCCCCTTCTTCTCAAACGCCACCAACTCCAACACCGTCTTCGTATCATCAATGTTAGTATAGTCCAACTTAACGAAACCATACTCCATGCTGAAGTATCTACTTAGATATCTTCATCCCAGATAGTCTCATAGTCTCTTTTCTCTGTATTTTCAACTTGAGGTTTGCAGCCTAAGATGAGGCCGATTAGAGATGACATTGAAAAGATAATTATTCGTGTGCTAATCAACCCGTCTATACTTCTCGAATACTTGTACCCTTGTCCCGCCAACTTTCCTTTATACTTAGCTCTCTCAAAGTCTATCTCTTCCTTTCTTAATAACCACTTGAGTCTTTTTAACATTTCACTATTTCTTTATCGCTCTACCTTTGCTACATCCTCCAATTCAACTATGAAGGACTGAATATTATAAACAACCCTATTAGAACAATTAATAATGTAACAACAAAACTTCCGAACATCTTCTTCTTTCCTGATTTTCTGTGATTTCTATTTAGCATGAAAATATTCATCAAACCAAGAAGAATAAATATCACACCAACATTCATTATTTACTTATAATTTCAAAATTTAAAGGAGTGCACAGCGTACGGACGGACAGACGATGATTATATGCGGCCGTCTCCGACGAAGGAGGATATGCCGTCATCATATAGTGTTAGCTGACGTTGCCTTCAACCAAAATACTCTAAAATCATATTTCTTCTATTTGCCAATATTTTATCTTTTTCTACTTTTGAAATAGCTGATCTATATACTAAATCAAATAAATGCGACTTTCGATATTTTACTTCACCTCTTGCTCTTTCTTGAAATAATTTTTCAAATACTTCAAAAAGATATTTACCTCTTAGTCTATGAAAATAATTATCACTGATGTCTTTTAAAAGGTCGATGTCAGGTGAAGAGTAATTTCTTTCTTCCAAAAATTCTTGCTTAAAATTATTTGAATTATTTTCAACTAAACTTCTGTTTAAAATTGATACAGAAGAAAAATCATTGTCATGTTGTTGATCTTGAATGTGAAGTGATACTTCATGAGTAAACCAACTACACAAATTCGCAATAATTTCTTCCTTCCTTTGTAATTCATCTTCTTTTAGCAAAGAATCTAAAATTTGTTTACCATCTTGGTAAAGTTCATTTTCTATCGAATATCCCTCGGTAGTTACTAAACTGTCGGAAATGAACCCAGGGATTCCTGTAAATATCCACAAGTCACTATCACAGATAAATAGTAATTTCATTTCTATTTCATTTCGCTTTTTATATATTTCCAGTAGTGTATTTCGGCCGCCACATTGCAAAAAATCTATATCGATTTCAGATATTTCTTCTTGTAAATAACCATATATTATAGAGTCATCTTTGCCTTCTATTAAAACTGTATTTAGGCTACTTCTTTTTAATGTTTCTATAATTATTTCAGGTGTAAGTGGATTATTACTCATTTGAATTTCCTTTATCTGAGTTAATAATGATTTCCTTATCAGGATATTTTGTATAAATGAACGGTGAGTGAGTAGCTATTATAAATTGGTTGTTTTTATTTTGCTTTAGAAGTGTTGGAAATAAGATTCTTTGCCAATCGGTATGTAGGCTCAATTCAGGTTCATCAATGAAAATAACGGAGTTGTCATAGAAGAAGTTATAGCACAGAAAGCTAAGCATTTGTTTCTCACCAGCGGATAGTTTGTCCGAAATTATTGCTTTTTTGGCTTCACCCAACTCAACACTATTTGAAATTTTAATTGCTTTATCTCTAAATATTTTTGTGATTAAATTCGATAGAATTGTAAAGGGTTTAAGAATTAAATTTCTTCTGTCATCATTAGATCTGACTATTTTCCTAATTTCTTCAAGGGAGCTTTTTTCTTTCTCTTTACTATTGGCTACTATATCCAATATTTCTTTTGACTGGTTCGCTTCTAGTCGTCTAATTTCCTCTGATATATCTGAATATTTATTGCTCAAAAGATAATTTATATCTTCTGTAGATAGCGATGCAATAAATTTATGTGTATCATGGCTTGATAAATTATCTGACACCCTTTCTAATGCTTCTCTTAAATTAGTCTTTTTATAGTAAGTTCTCTCGTTAATATTCTTAGTAAGTGAATAACCTCCTTCTATTCTTCTAAATGTTGGAAAGAACAAAGAATAGTCTCCAGATTGATAGAGACCAATGCTCTTTAATTCTCTTCGATCTATTATATCGTCTGTATGAATATTCTTACGTTCACTATCTATTCGAATTCGAATTTTTTCTCCTAATTCATCCATAACTTTAGCTAAGTAAAAGGACTGACCTTCACTTAAAATTAGATGTGCAGATTCAACATTTATTTCATCAAATACCTTGTCATAATTACCGCTCATTAAATACCACATTAGTTTTAATATGGTTGTTTTCCCACAGCCATTCTTACCTGTTAGAATATTTAAATCATTATTAAATATGAACTCTTTTGAAGTTTCACCATTAAGGTTTTTGACTATTAGTTTTTCTATCATAATTTCTTTTTTTAATGGCAGCTAACGCAGTTATATCCAAACAAAACACAACATTATGTCTAGTTTACGCACCACCATCTCAATATAACATCTTAGCCACAAAAACTTACAAAAAACCCATATTACTGATCATTATTAGATGATAGCTATGTTATCATACAGTATCATCAACAAATAAGCACTTCTTTCGGATGAGCATCAAAAAGAGCGTCACTTCAAGCATCAAACTAAGAATCAAGTGTCGAGCATCTTGTTATTGGAGAAATACTAACTCATCCGATATCGAGTCAATCGATCATCTCCAAACTTCTTCCATAAGCCTTGCTCGACTCCCTTTTTTAAATCCCTTGTTGCAGTAGCTGATGATATATCGTTGAACATCGCTAAGTAAGCCTTTCTAACAAACTCTGACTGATGGAAGTGCTCCTTAAAGTAGATAAGCCGTTGGTCGGTTGAAAGAGTAACTCGTTGCTGACTAATGAGCTTAGTCAAGCTATCTTTAATAATCTGTAACATGTACTCAACAAAGGCTGTGCACTGCCCTTGCTTGTCTGATAAGGCGAGTGCTTTATAATATTCTAATTGTTTCGACTTTATCTCATGTTCTATAGGGAGAAATTCGAATACTGGATTCTCTTGAATCAATATCACTGTCTGCCATAGCCTTCCCATTCTACCATTGCCATCCATGAAGGGATGTATAAACTCCATCTCATAATGAAAGACACAACTTTTTATAATTAGGTTGTCGTCGCTGGACTTGAGATAATCAAAGAGGTCTTCTATTAAGCTCTTGACATTCCATGCTGGCGGTGCGATATGCGCTACTTCGTCTCCTTTGACGATCCCTACTCCTTTAGTCCTAAACTTGCCTGCGTCCGATACTAATCCTATCATCAGCATTTTGTGCGCGGATAGGTAAGAACTTAGTTTGTTGTGCTTAAAACGCAGGATGTTATTGTACACCTGAACGGCATTTTTTACTTCGAGGATATCCTTTTGTGGCCCTATCACTTTTCGATTTTCTAAGACATCAGAGACTTGTGCCTCGGTGAGAGTATTACCCTCGATCCATAATGAGGACTGTATCGACTTTATACGATTAGCACGACGAAGTTTAGATGTTGGCTTCCTAAGATAAGTAGCATCAACAGTCCCTAACAGCTTCCCTATATCAGTGGCAAGATTAATGATGCGACTGGTTCCTTGATAGTACTCTTGATTCATGATGCCATCATATGATGGCATAAAGTTAAACCCTTTTAGTTAGAAAGACCATTGCAAGTTCAAGTATAAAGTTGAAGATCATGCTCAAGTATCAAGTTCCAGGATCAAGCTCCCTAACGTTATACTTCGTATAAATCAGGATCTCCGCTTCCATCGACAAGCACATATACAACTTCAATCAAAATGACAATCAAAATTCCCGACGTTATACTTCGTATAAATCGGGATCTCCGCTTCGCTTC